>DASYMM010000391.1:0-7254 GCA_036009085.1 Pyrinomonadaceae bacterium
GCGCAACTCTGTGACGGCGACCGGCACGCTTCAGGCTGTGAGGACGGTGCAGGTCGGCAGTCAGGCTTCGGGCACGATCTCCGCGCTCTACGTGGATTTCAACTCGACGGTCAAGAAGGGACAGGTCATCGCCCAACTCGACCCCGCGACGACACAGGCGCAGGTCGAGCAGGCGCGCGCCAACCTCGTACAGGCACGCGCCGCGCTGCAACAGGCGCAGGCGGGAGTCGCGCAGTCGCGCGCCGGTGTCAGTCAATCGCGCGCCGTGGTGACTGACGCACAGGCCAAAGCTCTGGCCGCCCGTTCAACCGTGCAGAACCAGCAGGCGGGCGTCTCCGGCGCGCAGGCCAATCTCGCGGTGCTGAAGGCGCAGATGGACGACGCCGCGAGTTTCCTGCGGCAACAGGAAACGCTCGCCGGTGAAGGCGTGATCGCGCGGCGCGATGTCGAGACGGCGCAGACCGCCTACAAGACTGCGGAAGCGCGTTACAACCAGGCTGCCACGCAGGTTCAGCAGGCGCAGTTGAGCGCGCAGTCGTCGCAGAGTTCGGGCGTCGTGCAGTCGCAGGCGCAGATCGAGCAGGCGCGTGCGGGAGTGCAGCAGGCGCAGGCACAGACGCAGAACGCTTCGGCGCAGGTGCAGAGCGCAGCGGCGGGCGTGCAGCAGGCACAGGCCGCGCTCCAACTCGCCGAAATCAATTTGTCGCACACGACGATCTCTTCGCCGATTGACGGTGTGGTCGTCTCGCGCGACGTGGACGTAGGACAGACCGTGGCCGCGAGCCTTTCGGCTCCGACGCTTTTCACGATTGCCAACGACCTGACGCAGATGCAGGTCATGGCGAACATCGATCAGGCCGACATCGGACTCGTCGAACAGGCCAAGAGCGTCACCTTCACGGTTGATGCCTTTCCGGGCATGGAGTTCAAAGGCACCATTCAACAGATGCGGCTCAACCCGCAGAACGTCCAGAACGTCGTGACTTATAACGTGGTGATCGACGTGAGCAACCCGGAACAAAAACTCAAGCCGGGCATGACCGCCAACCTTGAGATCACGATTGACGAGCGCAACGACGTGCTCAAAGTTCCCAACGCCGCGCTGCGTTTCACGCCGCAAGCGGCGACCGCGCAAAGACAGCAGCGAAGTCAGAACGGAGACGCGGCGGGTTCAGGTCAAGGCTCTCGACGCGACTCGCAGCGCGCACAAAATACGGACGGCTCGACCGGCGACAATGCGACGGCAGCGGGCGGGACGCAGGGAGAAGTCGCGCGTGAACGCGTCGCCCCGGCCACTTCGCCGGTGTTGGAAGGCCAGACACGGCGCGTCTGGGTGATGGGTCAGGACGGCAAGCTTCAACCGCGTCGAATTAAGGTCGGACTGACGGACGGCGCGGCGACCGAAGTGCTCGAAGGCGACTTACGCGAAGGCGAGATCGTCGTCACCGGCCAGAACGTCTCCGCTGCGAGCAAGTCGCAAACAACGGGTCAGACGGCTGCGCCCGGCTTCGGCGGCGCGCCGCGCACGGGCGGTGCAGGCGGCGGCAGGCGCAGGTAAGCCGCGAGGCTCAATGTAGTGACAGCCGCCGGTAAGGTAGCGTCCTCAATTGATTTGTCCTCTGAGTCCTCTGTGTCTGCGGTGGTGAAGGTTTTAAAAAAGCATTCACCACCGCAGACACAGAGGGGGCACAGAGAGTTAAGCGGAAACTCAGGGAAGGGGAGGGAAGCCATGCAAGCGACATTAGAGATTAAGCCGCAGGAATTGGAACTCGACGCCGGACTGCTCGCGCGAAAAGAAGATGCGCCGCCGGTCATCGAGTTGGAGCAGATTCATAAAACCTACACGATGGGCGACGTGGAAGTTCATGCCCTGCGCGGAATCTCGCTCACGATCAGGAAAGGCGAGTTCGTCGCTATCATGGGCACCTCGGGTTCCGGCAAGTCAACCACGATGAACATCATCGGCTGTCTCGACCGACCGACGCGCGGCAAGTACATACTCGACGGGGAGGACGTGTCCGCGATGTCAAAGGACGAGCGCGCCGACATACGCAGTCGCAAACTCGGCTTCGTCTTTCAAGGCTTCAATCTGCTCTCGCGCACCTCTGCGCTGGAAAACGTCGAACTACCGATGCTCTACGCAGGCATTGAGACGGCGGAGCGGCACAGCCGTTCGCGCGAGGCTCTGCGTTCCGTGGGACTGGCGGGGCGAGAGAACAACCATCCCAACCAACTCTCCGGCGGCCAGCAGCAGCGCGTCGCGATTGCGCGTTCTCTCGTCAACCGACCCGCGCTCATTCTCGCAGACGAGCCGACCGGCAACCTCGATTCGCGCACCTCGATTGAAGTGATGGAAATTTTTCAGAAGCTCAACCGCGAACGCGGCATCACGCTCGTCCTCGTCACGCACGAGACAGACATCGCAGAGTACGCAGACCGCGTGGTCGTCTTTAAAGACGGCAGGATCAAGGAAGACTACCCGGTTGAACAGCCGCGCGATGCGTCTGCGGAGTTAAAACTTCTGCCGGATGTGGAACAGGAAGAAGACTGACAGGCGCGTTGACGTTCGACCACTTGAGCGTTGCCGTTCGACCGCCTGAGCGTTTACTTGAAGGGTTAGCAGACCATGAACTTATTGATGATCATTCGCGTCGCTTTTCGTGCTCTCGTGCGCAACAAGATGCGCGCGTCTCTGACCATGCTCGGCATCATCATCGGCGTCTCGGCGGTGATCGCGATGGTCAGCATCGGGCAGGGCGCGCAAGCCTCCGTGCAGGCGCAGATTGAAGGCATGGGCACGAACCTGCTGTTCGTGAGCGCGGGCGCGCAGAACGTGGGCGGCGTGCGCAGCGGCACGGGCGACAGCGGCACGAACACGCTCACGGTCGCAGACCTCGAAGCGATCCGCCGCGAAGTGCCGAGCGTTTCGATGGTCACGCCGACCATCAACGCGCGGACGCAGTTGGTTGTCGGCAATCAGAACTGGAACACGTCGGTGCAGGGAGTGAGCGAACAGTTTCCAGACGTGCGCAAGTGGACGGTGGCGAGCGGCGCATTCTTCACGGATGCGGACGTGCGCTCTTCCGCGCGCGTGATCGTGCTCGGGCAGACCATCGCCGATAATCTGTTCCCCGGCGCAGACCCGCTCGGCGAGTCCGTCCGCGTGATGAACCTGCCGTTCAAGGTCGTCGGCGTGATGGCGCGAAAAGGGCAAGACCCGCAGGGACGCGATCAGGACGATACGGCGTTTGCTCCTTACACCGCCGTGCAGAAAAAGCTCTTGGGCAACACGCGCCTGCAAGTCGCCTACGTCTCCGCCATCTCGCAGGACGCCACCTACACGGCGCAGACGCAGATCGCGGAACTCCTGCGCCAGCGACACAAACTCGCGGCGGGCGCGCCGGACGACTTCACCGTGCGCAACATGACGGACGTGGCGGAGGCGGCCAACGAAACGAACAACATCATGACGATGCTCCTCGGCAGCATCGCGGGCGTCTCGCTCCTCGTCGGCGGCATCGGCATCATGAACATCATGCTCGTCTCCGTCACAGAGCGGACGCGCGAGATCGGCATCCGCATGGCGATTGGCGCGCGCTCGTCCGCCGTGCGCCGACAATTTCTGATCGAGTCAATCGTGCTCAGCCTGACCGGGGGACTCTTCGGCATCCTGCTCGGCATCGCCATCTCCGTGACGATCCCGTCGCTGCTCGGCTGGCCGACGCTCGTTTCCACCACAGCCATCGTCGGCTCGGTCATCTTCTCCGCGGCGGTCGGCATCGCCTTCGGCTACTACCCCGCACGCAAGGCCGCCGCGCTCGACCCGATTGACGCCCTGCGTTACGAATAACGACCTGGTTAAGCTTTGTGACGCGAGCCGTGCAGCGGCGCGAGCCGCCAGCGACCGTAGGCGACGAACGCGAGGAGTATCGCCGTGATCAAAGGGACGACCGCCTGTGCGGCCTCGCCGCTCGCTATCGTGAGCGCGATTGCCCCCAACATGATGGACGCCAGCCCGGCGGCGGCCAGCGGCGTCAGCCACGGCTTGATGCGTAGCAGGCCGGGGATGATGAGGCCGAGCCCTCCGAGCACCTCCGCCACGCCGACGAACCGCACGAGCAGTCCCGGCAGCTGAATCTGGTTCGGCGAACCCATCGCTGCCAGCACGTCGAGCGGCAGCACGAGCTTCGTCCCACCGGCGAACAGAAAGAGGAGCGCGAGCAATACCTGAACGATCCACAGCGCGTATGTCATCATTGGTCTCCTTCGAGCTGACCCGTTAACTTTTTACCGCACGAGGGCGGGGAAACGCTTCTCCCCGCGTCACTATCTGGTTTGCTTGATCACCTTGCCGTTTTTCATGACGAAAGAAGCAACACGAAAACAGACTAAATTTGTTTCGTGTCGTTTCGTGTTGTTTCCTGGTTCATGTCTTTCCCATTTATGAGATGCGTTCTAATACGTCGCAGAACGAGCCGGAGTTATTACGCCAGCGCGCCGGATAATTGCCGGCATGTAATCGTCCGCGTCGAGTTGGTGGAAATGAACTGACGCAAAAAAATTAGCCCGCCCGGTTGAAGCCGGACGGGCTGTTGAGTTTGAGTCTGGCGGTTTACTGCCGAGGCGTTTGGCTGCTTAGAACAGCAGGCGGAAGCCGAAGCGAACCTGACGCCCGCCCTGGAAGGTGGTCGCCTGACCGTAGCGTGCGTCGCGCCCGCCATTCTCGCTGATGGCGTTCAAGATGGCCGCGCTCGTGTTCTGTCGCTGGAACTCCGCTTCAGCTTCAGCCCGGTTGGAAGAGAGTCCGAAATCTTCGCCCGCGAAGTTTAGGCCGGGGGCGATGTTCTCGAAGATCGTCAACTCGTTGCTTTCGTTGAACGCGTTGATGATGTCCAGATCGAAGACCAACGTGAGTCGTTCGTTTCTGCCGAAGCGATACTTGTGACGCAGCGCGAGGTCGGTTTGCGTGAACGCCTCCGTGCGTCCCAAGTCGCCGCGACGGGTCAGAATCTGGTTGTCAATGTTGAAGAAGGTGAAGCGAGTGGTGACGGGCGTGCCGCTCTCGACGAGGGTGAAGCCGGACAGTTCGGTGCTGTTGTTGCGACCGAAGCCGAACCGCTCCGCCCAATCCAGAGTGTATGCGCCGTAGAACTTGAAGACGTGCGGGCGATCCGTCGGCAGACGCCCGTTGTCCAACTCGCCGAGCGAAGTGAAGCCGATGAACGGCTGGTCGAAGTTGCGGTTGACGTTCGGGCTGTTGCGACCCGCGCCCGCGGTGATCTCGTCGGAGCTAGCGAGGCCGGAGTAGTTGCCGAAGAGACGGCTCAAGGTGTAGCTGGCGTTGAAGTAGTAGCGGCGCGTGAAACGCTTGTCGAGACGAATCTCGAAGGCGTCGTACTTGCGCTCGGCGCGGACGGGAATGAAGCCGAAGCTCTGCGCGACCTGCGCCGCCAGACCGCTGCCGGGGTTGCCGATGACAAAAGCCTCGCTGCCCTGCGCGTTCGAGAAGCCGATGTCTTCCACAGCCTGATCCACCTGCTTGTGCGTGTAGCGGCTGCTCATCAGGTAGCCGCCGCCGAGGTCGCGCTCCATGCCGACCGTGAACTCGCTCTGACGGAACGGTTCGATGTCCGGGTCAATCGCGCCGAACTCGATCCCCAAACCGACGTTTGAAGGAATGCGTAGATCGAGTTGGCAGCGGCTCTGTCCCGGCAGCCTGCCGGGAATCGGGCATTGGCCGCCCGGCCCGACGTTCAGACCGGCGAGAACTCTCGCGGGCGTGAAGGACGAGAAAGGCCCCGCGCCGGGGAATATCTCGAAGTAATCGTTGCGGAAGAAGTCGCCGCCGAAGGAGCCGCGCGGCAATTCATACTTGAAGCGGTCGTAGAACCAGCCATAGCTCGCGAAGAGTTTCGTGCGCCCGTTGCCGGTCAGGTCGTAGGCCACGCCGAGACGCGGCGCGATCTTGTCGCCGAAGCCGAACTCCACGCTCGGACGACCCGCGACGAAACTCGGCGCAGACTCTTTTTCGGCGCGCACGCCGACGTTGAGCGAGAGGCGATTCACGGGCTGCCAGCTATCCTGAATGTAGAGGCCGGTGTTCCTGCTGCTCGCGCTGCCCTGCGTGGCGAAGCGTTGGATGAAACCGGAACCGATGGCTTCGGGCGACGGCGGCAGGATGGAAGCCCCGATGCCGGAAGTCTCGTTGATGGTGCGCCCGTAACGGATCGACACCTGATCGATGAACGTGGTGAACACGTCGTTCGCCAGGGCGTTGAGTTGCACGCCGCCCTTGAACTGGTGACGCCCTGCGAAGTTGCTGACCAGATAACTGGCGTCCGCGTCGAGCGTGCGGCGACGCGAGGCGTCGAAGAGCAACTGTTCCGTAAACGGCGTGGTCTGCGTGCCGCGCTGGCATTGCGCTTCCGCAGGGATGGTGCCGAGGCTCGCGGTGCTACAGAAGATGCGCGCATTGCCGAAGGCCGGAGGCACGCCGTAAGACCCCAACTTCTCGTTCAGGAAGCTGTAGCCGCCGCGCACGCTGACGAGCAGTTTGCTTGTCGGCGTCCAGTCGAACTTGCCGACCGTGTTGTTGGAGTTCTGGCGACCGCCGCGTTGATTGAGGAACTCCGAGCCGGACAACGTTCCGATGCTGCCGCCGAAGTCGGCCGAAGGAATCGTCGTCGTCAACTCTTCGCCGAAGAGCGGCGGAATGCCGTTCTGGATGGTCGGGTTCCACGTAAACGTCCCTGTAAAACGCAGGCTGTTCGTCAGGTTGGCGTCCACGCGCGCGAAGGCGTACTCGCGGCGCAGGCTCTGTGTGAAACGCCCGTTGCCCGCCACCAATCCGGTATCGGGATCGGAGAAAGTCACGTCGCGGATGGTGTTGATGAACTGCGGGCTGTAGCTCAGGAAGAACCACGCGCGGTCGCGTATGAGTGCGCCGCTCAGGTTCGCGGTCGGGAAGAAGTCCGTGCCGTTGTCGCGGCGCGGCTGGAAGTAACGCGCGCCCTCGGTCAGCGCGAAGAGGAAACGGCGCGGCGCGGTTTGCAACTCGGCCGGTTGAAACTGCATGCCGAACTCGCCGTGCCAGTCGTTCGAGCCGCTCTTGGTGACGACGTTGATCACGCCGCCCGTCGCGCCGCCGAACTCCGCCTCGAAGCCCGAAGACTTAACCTGAACTTCCTGCACGAACTGAAACGGAATGTTGTTGTTCGAGTCGAGCGAGCCGGTGCGGAAGTTGGTCACTTCCTG
>DASYMM010000392.1:0-2786 GCA_036009085.1 Pyrinomonadaceae bacterium
GCGCGCTGGTTTGCCGCCTACAAACCTATCGCGGGCAGCAATCTCTCCGTAGCCGTCGCCGGAAATTACACGCGCGCCGTGGCGGGTTTGAGCCAAAGCGCGCTCACGGTGCTCGGCCTCTCCCTGCTCGTCGCGGCGGCGGCGGCGCTCTCTCTGTTCGCCATCGCCACGCGCGCCGCGCGACGCATCGAGCGCGTCACGGAAGCCGCGGCGGCCATCGCCACCACGGGCGACCTCAATCAACGCATCGAGGTGCAGGCGAACGACGAGACGCACGCGCTCGCCGAAGGCTTCAACCGGATGAGCGACCGCCTGCGCGAACTCATCGCGCGCGAATCCGAGATGCGGCAGTTTCAATCCTTCGTGCGCCTCTCCGCGATGCTCACGCACGATCTCAAAAACTCCATCACCGGACTCACGATGCTCGTCTCGAACATGGAGCGGCAATTCCATCGCGAGGAGTTTCGCGCAGACGCCATCTCCTCGCTCAAACAGGCGACGGAAAAACTCGGCAGCATCGTCGCGCGTCTGAGCGAGCCGGTCAGGACTCTGAGCGGCGAATACCGCCGCACGCCGCAGCCAGCCGATCTCATTCCGGTTATCCGCCGCGTCATGGCGGCCTCCGCCGAGCCGTCCGCCGCCTTCTACAACATCCAGACGGAACTGCCGGACACGCTCTACGCTTTGATTGACGAGGACAGGATCGAGCGCGTGGTCGAAAACCTGATCGTCAACGCGCTCGAAGCGATGGGCGGGCGCGGCGGTCGGCTCACCGTCACCGCCGGGGAAGAATCCGAAGGGCTGGTCTTCTTCAGCGTCGAAGATTCGGGGCCGGGCATGACCGAAGACTTCATGCGGACACGCCTGTTTCGCGCCTTTGCCACGACGAAGAAGCGCGGCATCGGCCTCGGCCTCTACACTTGCCGCGAAATTGTCGAATCACACGGCGGTCGGCTCGAAGTTAAATCCAAGCTAGGCTCTGGCACACGCTTTCGCGTCGTGCTACCATCCATCCCGCTCATGCTGTCGCATGCCCGTTCGTTCGAGAAGCCTCCGCAAAATCAGGCGACGACAACGGCGAAGAAGACCGGCACAGCCAGTTGAGCAAGTCCTTACCGCTCCCAAGAGTTAATTAAACATTACGGTTGCTGGAAACTTCTCCGGCGTGCGCGAGGCGTTCGCGCTGACGCCGATTTCAGGCCAAAGTCTTTTATGACCCCCCGCTAACGAGAGACACGGCATCAGCATGAGCGAACACAAGCCCGAACAGGCGCATGACAAAGCGACGGTGCTCGTCGTTGACGACGATCAGGTTTTGCGGCGTCAACTTTTCTGGGCGCTCGACTCCGAACATCACGTGCTCGAAGCCGACTCGCGCGCCTCGGCCATCGCGCAGTTGCAGCACGGGCGCGTGCAGGTCGTCCTGTGCGACCTGCACCTGCCGCCGGATTTGGACGGCATCAGCGAAGGTCTCGCCATCATCGAAGCGGCGCGCGCCGCACGCCCGAGCATCCCCGTCATCGTCATCACCGGCAGCAACTCGCGGCAGACCGCGCTCGAAGCCATCCGCTGCGGCGCATACGGCTTTTTCGAGAAACCCTTCAACGAAGACGAAGTCACGCACATCGTCCGGCAAGCGGCGCGCGTGCGCCATCTCGAAGAAGAGAACTTACAACTGCGCGCTTCGCTCGGCTCGTTTCGCGGCTTCGGGCGACTCTTGGGCAGTTCGCCCGCGCTCGAACGCATCATGAAGCAGGCGCGCGCCGTCGCCTCGACGAGCGCGACCCTGCTCCTGACGGGCGAAAACGGCACGGGCAAAGAGATGCTCGCGCGCGCCGTCCACGAAGAAAGCTCGCGCGTCGAACAGCCCTTCATCGCGGTGAGTTGCGCGGCTCTGCCCGAAACCTTGATCGAGTCGGAACTGTTCGGCCACGAAAAAGGCGCGTTCACGGGCGCGACGCAGGCCAAGAAAGGGCGTTTTGAACTGGCCGACGGCGGCACGCTCTTCCTCGACGAGATCGGCGAACTCAGTCAGGCCGTGCAGGTGAAACTCCTGCGTGTCTTGCAGGATCACACCTTCGAGCGTCTCGGCGGCACGAAGCCTCTCACCGTTGACATCCGCCTCATCGCCGCCAGCAACCGCGATCTCGAACAGGAAGTCGAAGAGGGACGCTTTCGCCCCGATCTCTTCTTCCGCCTGAACGTCGTCCCGCTGAAACTGCCCGCCCTGCGCGAGCGGCGCGAAGACCTCCCCATCCTCGCCGCGCACTTCGCCTCCCGCGCCGCCGAAAAACACGGACGCCCCACGCCCTCGCTCGAACCCGCGCTCCTCGAAGCCTTGCAGGAATACGACTGGCCGGGCAACGTCCGCGAACTCGAAAATCTGATGGAGCGGCTCGTCGTCCTAACCACCGGCGCGCAACTCGGCACGGAATTTCTGCCCGAAAAGATGCTCCACATCCGCCCCGACGCGATGCCCGCAGCGGACAACGGCGAAAGCGCGTACGAAGCCACGCTCGAAGGCGCGGTGCTCGCACTCAAACGCCGCCTCGTCATCTCCGCCCTCCAATCCGAAGGCGGCAACAAAGCCGCCGCCGCCAAACGCCTCGCCATCAGTCGCTCCTACCTCCATCGCCTGATCAGCGAACTCAACATTGAAAAGCAGTGACGAGTGACGAGTGACGAGAAAAGACGTAAATCGTAAATAGACGAAGACTTGGTTTTCCTATTCACGATTGACGATTGACGATTCACGATTCACGATTTACTTGCCTTCTCTCGTCACT
>DASYMM010000393.1:0-4190 GCA_036009085.1 Pyrinomonadaceae bacterium
CGGGAGCAGCGGCGGCCAACTCTCCTACGCGCTCGCTTCGCTGCAAACGACGGTCGCCTTCAACAACCGCGCGCTTCGCATTCAACTCGACGACCGCCCCGAATTTCGCCTCGTCGTCGCAAATCTCTGTGTCGCCAACGCACGCTACTTCGGCGGCGGCATGAAGATCGCGCCGGACGCGAAACTCGACGACGGCTTCCTGGACGTGGTGGCCGTCGGCGACCTCGGCACGCTTGAGATTTTAACCAACGTCTATAAACTTTATCTCGGCACGCATCTCGGCATGCAGAAAGTTCGACACACGTTGGCTCGCAAGATTCGTGTGAGCGCGGCTGACGCGAACGACGAAAAAGTGCTGCTAGAAATTGACGGCGAGTTGTTGGGCACGCTGCCCGCGACGTTTGAAATTCTGCCGCGTCGCCTACGCGTCCGCTGTCCTTAAGTTCCCGGCCAAGCGTGGCTCAAAGTAAGACTCACCGCAGAGACGCAGAGCCGAACCGCAGAGTTACGTGGAGAGTTGAAGAATCTTCTCTGCGCCACCTTTGCGGCTTAGCTTTGCGTCTCTGCGGGGAAGTTCTTTATTCCTGTCCGCTGGTAAACAAATATAGAGCAAAGTTCTCCATGCCTGCCTCATCTGCAAAATTATTTTCTTGACATAACAGCGGCCATCATCTATTTAAAGTTTATTCACGGGGTCGCTTAAAAGTTCTCACCAAGGGGCTTCGTTAGGTCATTTCTACGATCTCACATTTCACTCGACACGAGGACGGAGAGAGTCATGGCTACAAGCTACAAGAGTAAATCGCAAAAAGGTGGAGCGGCAAAGAAGTCTGCAACGAAGTCTGCCCGCTCTGTGGCAACTCAGCCCGGCAACGTTCCACCATACGGTGAACCCATTCGCCAGGCCATCGCACGCGGCGACGCGAGCGAGATGAAGCGGGTCGCAGCTTCGGCGCGCAAGTACGTGAGCGACGTGCAAGCGGCGTTGGACAAACTCGATCAGGCTTTGGGCAGTGCGAAAAAATAACTGGCTGGCGGTGCGCGCATCGCGGCCTTGTGAGTTTTAATTCCGACCCTCGCGTTAATCAACACTTAAGGAGAGATCAATGGCAACAAAGGCTAGTAAGAAAGCACCCGGCAGGGTCTCCAGTAAACTTCCGAATTCACCGGCACACCCGCTGTACGGCAGACCGATTCTCGAAGCCGTCCAGCGCGGCGATCTGGCAGAGATGAAGCGCGTCCGCACACAGGCGCTCGCGCACATCAAAGAAGTCAACGCCGCTCTGGCTAAGTTGGACGCGAAACTCAAGACGCGTTAACCGAGAGACAACCGAAGCCTCTTAACCTCATGGCTGAACCAGCACGTTACCTGTCATTTGAAGATCGCACAACGTTTACTCCCGTCTATGCTGTCTGGGAGATTACGCTCGCGTGCGATCTCAAATGTCAGCATTGCGGATCGCGCGCAGGCAAGCGTCGCCCCGACGAGCTTTCCACCGAAGAGTGTCTAGACCTCGTGCGCCAGATGGCGCGTCTGGGCACACGCGAGGTAACGCTCATCGGCGGCGAAGCCTACCTGCGCCGCGATTGGTTAGAGATCATTCGGGAGATTCGCCTGCAAGGCATGAACTGCACGCTGCAAAGCGGCGGGCTGCATCTGAACGAGGCGCGCATCAAGCAGGCCGCCGACGCGGGTTTGCAAGGCGCGGGCGTCTCGATTGACGGGCTGCCCGAACTGCACGACCGCCTGCGCGGCGTGAAAGGCTCATACGATGCGGCGTTCGCCGCGCTGCAACTGCTCAAAAAGTATAACCTCCAACCGAGCGTCAACACGCAGATCACTTCCGAAGTCATCCCGCAACTGCGCGAGTTGATGTATCGCTTCATCGAGGCTGGAGCGCGCGATTGGCAGGTGCAGTTGACGGTAGCGATGGGGCGCGCGGCGGATCATCCCGAACTGCTCTTGCAGCCGCACGAGATGCTCGTCTTGATGCCGCTCATCGCGGAGCTTTACACGGAGGGGCTCGAACACGGGTTCCTGATGCAGCCGGGGAACAACATCGGCTACTTCGGCCCTTACGAATCCGTGTGGCGCGGCAAGGGCGACGACAGCATCCACTGGTTGAGTTGCAACGCAGGGCAAAACACCCTCGGCATCGAAGCCGACGGCGCGATCAAAGGCTGCCCCTCGCTCCCCACTTCGCCCTACACAGGCGCGAACATACGCGACCTCACCCTCGAAGACATCTGGAACACGACGCCCGAACTCAGCTTCACACGCACGCGCACCACGAACGACCTGTGGGGCTACTGCGGCACCTGTTATTACGCGGACGTGTGCCGCGCGGGCTGCACGTGGACGACGCACGTGCTCTTCGGGCGCGCCGGTAACAACCCTTACTGCCATCATCGTGCGCTTGAAATGGACAAGCAGGGCTTGCGCGAGCGCATCGTGCAAACCGCGCCCGCACCCGGCACGCCGTTCGATCATGGTCAATTTGAACTCGTGGTCGAAAAGAAAGACGGCACGCCGCTCTCGTCCGAAGAGCGAACCCGGACGGCCATCGCGCCCGCAACTCCAACTGGCAAATTGGTACAGATCAAATCCGCGCGCCAGAAACGCGTCGCCCCTAAACCTGCGGCGACGATTCAGGCGTACCAGGAGCGGGAACTGCTGGAAGTTTGTCGCGGCTGCAATCGCCACGTGCTGCCCGGCGAAGTGACCTGCCCGCATTGCGAAGGCGACCTCAAAACTTTTGAGCGCGCCTACGAAAAACGCATGCGCGCCGCCCGCCGCGCCTACCGCGAATTGCTCAAACACCTCCCGCCGATGTGACAGATTCACCGCAGAGAAGGCGCAGAGGGGGCGCAGAGAAGAAATGGTTTTCTCTGCGCCCCCTCTGCGTCTCTGCGGTGAACTTTTTAAACGAACGCGCCCTTACCGAGAAAATTTTCGCGCACGTAAGTCACGGTATCCTGCAAAGTCTCCGAGGCATCGCGCGGCGCGAAACCGAGCGCGCGTTCGGCCTTCGAGGTGTCGAAGTACCAGAAGTATTCCGCCATCTCGATCTCGCCGGGTTCGACGGGCGGCGCGAGTTTCCACTGGCGATAGAGCGAATGGATGGCCTGCGCGCCCGTGACCGCGAATTTCGACGGCAAAGAGAAACGCGGCGCGGCAACTTTCGTCAGGCGTTCGAGCCGCCCGAAGAACTTGTCGAAAGTCCAGTTTGCCGCGCCCACGAGGTAACGCTCGCCGTGCGCGCCGCGCTTCATCGCCGCGCGCAGAGCGCCAGCCGCATCGCGCGCGTCAACGAAACTCAAGCCGCCGCCCGGCACGGCCATGATCTTGCGCGCGAGAAAATCGAGCACCACTTTCGTCGAACTCAGACGCTCATCGCCGGGGCCGAGCAGCAAACTCGGATTGACGATCACTAAACGCTCGCCCGCGCCGGAAAAATGTTCCAGAGCCACGCGCTCCTGATAATACTTGCTCGCGTAATAAGGCCAGCGCGAAATGATGTCGAGCGGCGGCGGCCAACTCTCGTTCGGCAGCGCGGTCGGATCATCCGTCACGGCAATCGTCCCGCTCGAAGAGGCCAGCACGATTGATTTCACATTCGCCGCCCTTGCCGCTTCGCAGAGCACGCGCGTTCCTTCGACGTGCAGTTCATACATCGCGTGCGCATCGTCGCGCTCACGCGAGACGCGCCCCGCCAGATGATAGACAGACGCCACGCCGTCCAGCGCACGCGCCGCATCCGCCCGATTCAACACCGAACCCGTCGCCGTCTCGACGCCCAACTCCGAGAGCCACGCCGGAGCGGTCGTCGCCAGCACGCGCACGTTCCGCTCGCCCGCTTCGACGAGTTGGCGAACCAGATGCGAACCGAGAAAACCCGTCCCGCCCGTCACCAGTGTGTAAGGCTGCGCGCGTTTCACGAGCGCGTGGCTCGCGTCTCTGCTCGCGTCCTTTTTAGACGCGGCTCTCGCTTTAGACGGAGCCTTGCGCGCCTTTGATGTCGCTTTCTTACTAGACATAAAAATTCAGTGACAAGTGACGAGTGACGAGATCAGGTAAGTTTAAAGACAAGATTGTTGCTTTAACTTGTCACTCATCACTTTTTAAACAATTACTTCTTCGGGTGTGCCGCGACGTTCGGCGCGCCAGCGTTTGCGCAGGGCTTTGGCGT
>DASYMM010000394.1:0-4866 GCA_036009085.1 Pyrinomonadaceae bacterium
GGTTTGCGAGACGAAAATCTCCAAGTCCAGTTCATCGCCATAGACGATGGGGACGAAGAACTCGGCCTCGGTGTTGACGGTGGGAAAACCGATGCGCTCATCCGCCATCAAGCGTCTATAACTGAGACCGCAACGCGCCGCGAAAAATTCTTCGAGCGCGATGTGAAAGTAATGAAAGATGTTCGGGTAATAGACGAGTCCCGCCGGGTCTGTGTCGCCGAAGCGCACCGTGATGCGTGTGGAAAATTTCATAAGACAGTGACGAGTGACAAGTGACGAGTGACGAGCGAAGGCAAGCGAATCGTGAATCGCCAATCGTGAATAGATTTAAAAGCTGTTAATCCTGAATCGTCCATAGAGAAAAGCCGTCTGCTTTCTATTTACGATTTACCATTCACGATTTACGTCTTTATAACTTGTCACTCGTCACTCGTCACTTGTCACTGCTTTTAAGCTTTTTGCGATCAATTTTGCCACGGTCGTTTTTCGGGAGCGAGGTGGCGAACTCGATCCAGCGCGGGTATTTGTAGCGCGCGAGGTGCGTCTTGACGAACTCTTTGAGGCTCTCGGCCAACTCGTCCGTGGGGGCGAAATTTTCGCGCGGCACGATGAAGGCTTTCGGTTTGACGAGACGGTCGCCCGCGTCGTGGCCGATGACGGCGCATTCGAGCACGGCTTCGTGTTGCAGCAGGCAAGCCTCGATCTCGACGGGCGCGACATAGACGCCCGACACTTTCAGCATGTCGTCCGTGCGCCCGTGATACCAGTAATAGCCTTCGGCGTCCACGTGGAATTGATCGCCCGTCGTGCACGCGTCGCCCGCGAAAGTCTCCTTCGATTTCTCGTGTGCCTGCCAGTAGCACAAGGCCGCAGAGTCGCCACGGATGCGGAGCGTGCCCATCTCGCCCGTCGGCAACTCGCGCCCCTCGGCGTCAATAATCTGCGCCTCGTAGCCTTCGACGATGCGCCCCAAGCTGCCGGGTTTCACATCGCCGGGCCGGTTCGTGATGTAGATATGAAACATCTCCGCCGAGCCGATGCCGTCCAGAATTTCCACGCCGAACGTCTTCATCCAACGCTCGTACAACTCGGGGGGCAGAGCCTCGCCCGCCGACAGGCAGAAGCGCACGCTCGACAAATCGCGCGCCGCTGCGCCTTCAAGATTGAGCATGCCGTTGATCATCGTCGGCACGCTCGTCAGGATCGTCGGACGATAACGCGCGATCACTTCAAACAATTTTTCGGGCGTCGAACGCTCCGCGAAGAGCGCGGTTGCGCCGCCCACCGCGAAGGGAAACAGGAGGTTTGTTCCCGTCGCATAACCGAAGAACAGCTTTGGCACGGAGACTGTCAGATCGTGCTCGTTCACGCCGAGCACGCGCTTCGCGTAGCATTCCGTGTTGAAGGGCAAATCGTGTTGCAGGTGCACCGCGCCTTTCGGATGCCCCGTCGAACCGGAAGTGAACAACCAGATCGCGATGTCGTCGCGGTGCGTGTCGGCGGGCGTGAGTTCATCCGGCATCGCCGCCGTCGCATCTTTGAACGACGCGAACTCGCCGTGCTCGCCACCGACGACGAGCACACGGCGCAAGTGTCGCGCGCCGCGCGCGGCCTCTGCGAAAGTCTCTAGGAGCGTCTCGTGAATGACCGCCACGCGCGCGCGCGTGTATTCGAGGTAATAGACGTAATCGGCGGCGGGCAGGAGCGGGTTGACCATTGTGATGACCGCGCCCACGCGACTCGCGCCGAACCAAGTCCACACGAACTCCGGGCAATCCGGCAAGACGACGAGCACGCGGTCTTCCAAACGCACGCCGCACTCGCGCACGAGCGCGTTCCCAAAGCGATTCGCCATCCGCACCGCGTCCGCATACGTGTACTTCTCATCCTCGAAGTACAGACACACTTTGCCCTCGCGCCCCTCCTCCACGTTGTGATAGAGGAAGTAGTCGCTCATGTTGAAGCGTTCGGGAAATTCGACGTTCATATCCGGCGGTCTTTAAACAAAGGTTCGACTGGTCAAATGTCGCGCTCTGAACATTCGTTAATAAAACTACTGTTGATGTCCGGCGAAGGGACAACCGCCCGCGCCGTGTTTGGTGTCGAGATAGGTGCGCGCTTCCCAGAGTTCGGGGAAGAAACGCGCGTCGAGCGTGGTGCGCAGGTAGCCGACGCCTTCCGAGCCGCCCGTGCCGCGTTTCGTGCCCACCATGCGTTCGACCATCTTGACGTGGTGCGAACGCCAGAGCGAGAAGTATTCATCGTGCGCGATGAGCGATTCGGCCAGCCCGAACTCTTCCGGGCGCGTTTCAAAATGCGTGAGCACTTCGAGCACGGCGCGCGTACGCAGACCGTAGCGACGCGTGCGTTCTTCTTGCGCGAGCGTCTCGTCGTCTGCGGGCGCGTCGAGTCCGCGACGGCGGAGGAAGGCGTAGAAGGCTTCGGCGAGCGTCGGCGCACGAAAGCGCGCCTCCAAGCGCGTGTGCGCGAATTCGTCTTCGCGGAAGGTGTCGAGCGTTCCCTTGCTTTTGAGGCCGGAGGCGAATTCGATTTCGCGAAACTGCATGGACTGGAAGCCGCTCGCCGGGTTGAGTTCGTCGCGGAAGCCTAGAAAACTGATCGGCGTCATCGTCTCCAAAAGATGAATCTGGTTGACGAGAACTTTCTCGATCTCGACGACACGCAAGAGCGCGCGCGCGGCGACGAACGGGCGATCCTCGTTCATCAAGGCGACGCTGGCATCAATCTCATGGAGTATCTGCTTGAACCAGAGTTCGTAAGTTTGATGGATGGTGATAAAGAGCAACTCGTCGTGATGCGCAGGCTCGGACAGACACTCTTGCAACGCGATCAAGTCCGCCACGCGTAAATATTTGTTATATGAGAGCGGCGCATTTTCGCCGTAATTCTTTGACATAAGAAGGCAGTAACAATAAAGCAGTGACAAGTGACGAGTGACAGGTGACGAGTAAAACAGTGATGAGTGACAAGTGACGAGCCGGAAGGGAATCTTACATCTAAGATTGCTGCTTTAACTCGTCACTTGTCACTGCGGTTAATATGCTGCGCCGGTGGCTTCGTGGGCTTCGTAGGCGCGTGTGTCAATGATGCGTCGTATTTCGCGTATGACGATGTCGAGTTCTTCGTCTTTCGTGTAGAAGTGCGGCGAGATGCGGATGCCCGCGCCGGGGCGGAAGTCCACGATGATCTCGCGGCGTATGAGTTCGCGCGTGACGGCGGCGGCGTGTTCGACGTTGACCGTAACCGTGCCGCCGCGCCTGTCGGCATCGCGCGGGCTGGTGACGTTGAAGCCTGCGGCGTCGGCGATCTCGATCAGTTTCGTGGTCTGCCGCGTGCTCTTGGCGCGAATTTGTGCGACGCCGATTTCGTTGATGATCGAATAGCCCGCGCGCGCGGCGTAGAGCGCGGGGATGGCGGGCGAGCCGTGCAGGAAGCGCGCGATGCCCGGCGCGTAAGCGATGGGAGCGGGCTGAAAGGCGAAGGGCGATTCGTGCGCCATCCAGCCGGTGACTTTGGGTTCGAGCGACGTGTGCAGGCGCGGGTGGACGTAGAGATAGCCCGCGCCGGGGCCGCCGCAGAGCCACTTGACCGAGCCGCCCGTGCAGAAGTCAACGTCGAGTTCGGTGACGGAGAAGGGCACCGTGCCCGCCGATTGATACGTGTCCAAGACGACGAGCGCGCCGACTTCGTGTGCGCGTTCGGTGATGGCGCGCGCGTCTTGCAGGAACGCGCTCTTGAAGAGGACGTGCGAGATGGGAACGAGCAGCGTCTCTTCGTCAATCGCGTCGAGCATGCGTTCGAGCGAGACGGTCAGGCCGTCGTCCGAGGGCACGCGTTCGACGCGGAAGCGACCGGCGCGCGCGTGCGCTTCGTAGGCGTACATGACGGAGGGGAATTCGAGGTCGGAATAGACGATCTTGTTGCGCTGAGGGTCAGGCTCGAAGCAGGAGAGGATGAGCGACTGGCAGACGGAGACGTTCTGGTGCATGGCGACGGAGGCGGGCGGCGCGCCGATGATCCGCGCCACTTCGTCGCCGGTGGTGAGCGGCATCTCCCACCAGCCTTCGCCCCACGCGCGCACGCCGCGCGTCGCCCACGCTTCGGCGTAGGCTTGGAGGTTGTCGAAAGTGGCGCGGGGCATCGCGCCGAGGCTGTGCGAGATCAGATAAGTCGTCTTATCGAGAATCGGAAATTCAGCGCGCCATTTGAGTAGCTCGTCGGTCAAACGTTTGATTCCTCCTGCATGCGGACAATGATATGCGGCGGGAGCATTGAACGTCTAGCGTGCGACGGCGGCGGCTACTAAGTTTGGGCTAACTTTTCAAGATAAACGTTTCGGCGTCGAGGGCGGCTGGCTCTTCGGGCGAGACGAGCGGCGGGCACTGGCGAAGCGCCGGCGTTAACTCCTGTTGCATCGCGGCGGCAGAGTCGTAGCGCGCGGCGCGGTCTTTGGCGAGCGACTTTTGGAGCACGGCGTCGAGCGCGTGCGCGGCGGGCGACCCGGCTGCGAGATGATAGGGCGCGTTGAGGATGTTGCTCAGCAGTTCGTGATAGGTCGTGCCCGTGAAGGGACGGCGACCCGTGACGGCTTCGACGACCATCACGCCGATGGAGAAGAGATCGCTGCGCTCGTCAACCGCGCCGCCCGTGAGTTGTTCGGGCGACATGTAGCCGAACGTGCCCATCACCGCGCCGGGGGTGGTGACGGGCGCGGCGGCGGTCGGGCTGGCGGAATCGGCGGGGAGCGTCTGCGTGAGTTTGGCGAGGCCGAAGTCGAGCAGGTGGACGCGCGCGTCGCCGGTCTCGGAAGTTGAGAGCAGGACGTTTTCCGGTTTGAGGTCGCGG
>DASYMM010000395.1:0-9486 GCA_036009085.1 Pyrinomonadaceae bacterium
CCGCCGGGAGTGGGCGTCGGTGTGGGAGTAGGCGTCGGCGTCGGTGTTGGTGTGGGAGTAGGAGTTGGCGTCGGTGTTGGTGTCGGCGTGGGCGTAGGCGTCACTCCACCGGATGATTTGCCCGCGTAGTCCCAAGTCGCGCGCCCGCCGTAGAGAGTGAAGGCCATGCCGGAGATGTTTTTGTTGGCGAGTCCGACCTGCGCCGCCGGAACTTGAAGTCTGGCCCACTGGCCGGCGGCGGGCAGCGCGCCCATGTAGCGGCGCGAGTCCGTGCCGTCCGTGCCCCATGGAATGATGTTCGCGCCCCAGTAGGCGCGATGCTCCCAGGTGCCGTCGTTCCATTGCAGCATCAGTTCGCCCGGCACGTTCGACGGGTCGAGATAGACGTAAGTGATAAGCGTGTCGCCTGTGTTGACGACTAAAGTGTTCGACGCGCCGGAGAAGTAGTGCTGGTGCATGCCGGCGAAGATGTTCGACTGGTGCGCCAACAGACCCGAATAGGGCGCGGGATTGCCGCTCACCCAATTCCATCCTTCACTATCGCCCGCGACACTGGCTCCGGCAGGCACCGCATCCTGAATCCAGACCACGTCGCCCGTAGGAGTCGGCGTCGGCGTTGGAGTCGGGGTTGGAGTTGGGGTTGGAGTCGGAGTGGGTGTCGGAGTTGGTGTTGGCGGTGGCGGTGTCGGTGTCGGCGTAGGCGTAGGCGTGGGTGTAGGTGTAGGCGTCGGAGTCGGCGTCGGCGTCGGCGTTGGGGTTGGAGTCGGGGTTGGAGTTGGAGTTGGAGTTGGAGTTGGCGTAGGGGTTGGTGTCGGTGTCGCAGTAGGTGTCGGAGTTGGCGTGGGCGTCGGGTTGTTGCCGGAGCGGATGCTCACGTTGTCGAAGAAAGATTTACTCAAATACAGGTTGTCACCGGCGGCGGCGAACAATCCGACATATGCGTTGCTCGCAAACGCGAGCGTGTCCGTCACCGCGAGCGTCCACGCCACGCCGTCCGGCGACACGTAGCCCTTGAACACGTTGCCGCTCCGGGAAATTTTCAGCCAGTACGGCGCGCGCCCCGTGCCGCCCAAAGCCCACGTCGTCACGTCGTTCGGTTCGCGCCGGCGGTATATTTCCAACCCGTCGTAGCCGCCCACCACGTTCAGGGAGATGTGCCGCGCGCCCGGCGTCAAGCTTTCGCGGAACATGACTCCCGCCAGACTGATGTTGGAAGTGTTATCGAGGCGCGACACGCGCGCGACGATCTCGCCGTCGCCGTTCAAAGCCTGATAGGTGTAGCGGAAAGAATCGTCGCCGAAACCGGATTCGATCTTGCCGGAGCCTTCGACCGAGATGTTACCGCCGTACTGGTTGGACTGGCCTGCGATGCCGACCGCGCCGATGTCCTGTTGGAGCCAAGGACTCTGCGGCGGCGCGGACGGCGGCGGGAAAGTCGAGTTTGCGAAGGGACGATAGAGCGGGTCGCCCAGATAGATCATGTGCCACTTCAGCCACATCGTATTCCGAAGCATCGCGTCGCCCACGTTCGCGCCACGGAAGAGGTCTCGGAAGATGCCGTCAACGCGCGGCTGCCCTTCCGTAAAAGGTTCTGTGATGGAGCCTGCGGTAACGGTGAGGCCGCGCTGGATGGCGTTCGGCACCCAACCCGTGCCGCCGCGCGGGTTATTGGCCGCCGCGCTCTCAAGGTGCAGCCCGATGGAACCCTCAACCCAACTGAAAGCGTCGTTGTAGAGCAACAGGCTATGCCAGCCGGTATAAAGCGCGGCATTGTCGCAACGCGCGGGTGCGGGCGCAGTGCCGAACAGCGCTTCGTTTGAATCTTCGTCAACCGTGAAACCCTTCTCGCGCGCAAACTCCGCCGCACGATAGATGTTCCAGTCGGGTTCGAGATAACCAACGTCCGGGTACAGGTAGGTTAACGAGCCGCGGTTCCGGTCGAAGCAAGCGCGACCTTGCAGCCCGTGCGCCTCGGCGTTGATGGCCTTGTCAACCATCCCTTTGGCAAGCGCGACGCTCGGCGCGTCCAGACGCCACACCGAATAGACCATCGAAGCGCCTGCGCTGCCGCGATAGCTGGCGAGCGAGTTGAATTCGTCGTAGCTGTTTTCCTGCGAGTACTGTTCGGTGTAATACGGATTGAATAGACTGCTCGTGCCGATCTCGCCCCAGATGTCTGCGAGGTGCTGGTCTACAGACCGGCCAACCTGCGCTTCCGAGGCGGTGGGCACAGGGAGTTCTCCGAGGTCGAAGGGAACTTTGTAGCTGTTGACGATGTAGAGAATGTTTTGCCTGCCCACGGCGTTGAGACATTGCTGCACGGGGGTCTTCACGGCGGTCAAAAATTCGGCGTAGCTGAGAATGACGTTCGACGAGGGCGAGACGGCGCACTTGCGCGAGGCCGGGATGTTGCGCCGCGCCATGTAGTAAGTGGCGACGTCGTTCGACTCCGGCTCGTTCGCGTTATAGACGACGAGGACGCGCTCGTTGAGCGGCGTCTCGGCGAGCGTCTGGCTCGGCGGCGTCGTAATTTTGGGCGGCGGCGTAGCATAGACGCTCAGGCGTTTGTCGCCGCGTCGCACGCCGCGCACTTCCTGCGCGTGGGCGCGCGTTAAGCTGAGCGGGAGGTTGTTCAAGATGGCGAAGACGGCGCAGAGCGCCAGCAGTTGACCGACGCGACGCCGTGGGGGCGGGAAAAGCATACTCGTTCCTCCGATTCAGACCTGACGCGGTTAATAAGTTACAGACATTACCAATCCAAGGGATTTTCCGGTAGTGATTCCGGTTGAAACTACAGGCCGGTGTTGATGTGTACTTTATTTCAAGCCACGCCATTTCCCAAAGTCGCCGGGGCGACTTGGAGATAAATTTTTAAGAATTTGTTTGCGAAGCCCCGGAGGGATGATCGGGGAATGATCGCCGGTAGCACTCTCGCGCAAAGAAATCTTGCCGCTGAAAAATAATTTCGTGTTCAGGCTATCGCTCGGAGCGAAGGCCGCATCCATAGAGACATTACGAATCAAGTTCTCTCACGCACCCAGAAGTGAGGAACGTCTCTCAAGCGCGGGCTGTCACGCCTGACAGTCTGACCTTTAGACAACTACGTTCGATTTACGTCGCGGCAAGGAAAACTCTCCCCGCGCTATCTCGAAGTGTGCTCATTGGAGGAACTATGCATTGCAGAGCTTTCCGCCGGGTCGCTTTACTCGCCTTCGTTGCCGTGTTCTCAACTCTCATCCTCGCCGGACGAAACGCCGGAGTCGCGGCGCAAGCCACCAGCCCGGATGAACTAACTCAAGGCTCGCTCATCGCACTTGATGCGAAAGGACAGCGCGCCGGTTTGTGCCCGCTCAAGCGCACGGAAGTTAAAGCCGAAATTTCGGGCTTTCTCTCTCGCGTGACCGTCGTGCAGGAGTTCGAGAACCCGTTCCAAGATAAGATCGAGGCCGTCTATACGTTCCCACTGCCGCAGGCGGCTGCCGTTGACGACCTCACGATGGTCGTGGGCGAGCGCACGATTCGCGGTCGTATCATGCGGCGCGAAGAAGCGCAGAAGGCTTATACCGAAGCGCGTGCGCGCGGGCAGGTTGCGAGCTTGCTCAATCAGGAACGCCCGAACATTTTCACGCAATCGGTCGCCAACATTCTGCCGGGTCAGGGCGTCAAGATCGTCATCAGTTATGTCGAGACCTTGAAGTATGAAGAGGGGTCTTACGAGTGGTCGTTCCCGATGGTGGTCGGCGCGCGCTACACGCCCGCCAACACGGAAGACCCGACGCAAAGCGGAAGCGCGCCGCAAGTGGAAGCGGAAGAAGAGGCCGCGAAAGCTGAGCCTTTGGAAGAGAAGGCGGCGGAAGCAGAGACGGCGAAAGATGAGACGGACGAGGACGAGCGTGCGCCCGTGGCCGCGCCTCTCGCGCCTGACTTGATGCCGGAGGGCAGGCGCGGCGGGCACGACATCTCCATAGAGGTTTCGCTCGATGCGGGCGTGCCCATTGACGGACTCGGTTCAGAGACGCACGAGGTCGCGGCGACAAGGCCGGACGCGCACCGCGCCGTTGTGCGTCTGAAAGATCAAGCGACGATTCCGAACAAGGATTTCGTGTTGAAGTACGACGTGGCCGGTCGGCGGATAGAGGACGCGTTGCTCACGCATCGAGACGCCGCGAAGGGCGGCTTCTTCACGTTCATTCTACAGCCGCCCGACCGCGTGACGGCGGAAGATGTCATGCCGAAAGAACTCGTCTTCGTGCTCGACACCTCCGGCTCGATGCAGGGTTTCCCGCTCGACAAGGCCAAAGAGACGATGCAACTCGCGCTCGACGGTCTCTACCCGCAAGACACCTTCAATCTGATCACCTTCTCCGGCGACACGAAAATTCTCTTCCGCCAACCCGTGCACGCCACGCCGGAAAATTTGCAGAAGGCGAAACGATTTCTGGCGAGTCGCGAGAGCGACGGCGGCACGGAGATGATGAAAGCCATCCGCGCCGCGCTCGCCCCTAGCGACGCGCAGGGACACATCCGCATCGCCTGCTTCTTCACGGACGGGCAGGTCGGCAACGACATGGAGATCATCGCCGAGGTGAAGCAGCACACGCAGGCGCGCGTCTTCGCGATGGGCTTCGGCGATGCGCCGAACCGCTACCTCTTGGACCAGATGGCGGAGCACGGTCGCGGCGAAGTCGAATACGTGAGCGAGAAGGGCGACAGTTCCGCCGTCGCGCGCCGGTTTCACGAACGCGTGCGCCACCCTCTGTTGACAGACCTCGAAATTGATTGGACGGGAGTGTCCGTCTCGGATACTTACCCGCAACGTTTGCCAGACCTTTTCAGCGCGAAGCCGCTCGTCCTGTCGGGGCGTTACACGTCGGGCGGGCAGGGGCGTCTGCGCCTGCGCGGCAAGCTGGCCGGGCGCGACTTCGCACGCGAGATTCCCATCGTCCTGCCGGACAACGAGCCGCAACACGATGTGCTGGCGACGCTCTGGGCGCGCAGAAAGATCGACGATCTGATGTCGCAGGACTTGGGCGGCGCGCAGCAGGGAAAGATGCGCGACGACTTGCGCGAGTCTGTCACACAACTCGGTCTGGACTATCGTTTGATGACGCAGTTCACGTCCTTCGTCGCCATCGAAGATGCAGTGGCGACGACCGGCGGCGAACCGCGCCGCGTTGACGTTGCCACCGACTCGAACGACATCGTACGCGTCGGCGGTGGCGGCGCAGGCAGCGCGGGCGGAGGCGTGAGCGGCGGCAGCGGCGGCGGAAGCGGCGTCGGCGTGGTTGGCGGCGTCAACGAAACCGTCACCGTCACAGCGGATACGGTCTCCGTTGACCCGACGGACAATAAGATTCAAACCAACGTCACGATGCAGGTCGGCGAGTCGCTGCCCAAAGGCACGAACTTCACGAGCGTACTTCAGGTCGCGCCGTCCGTGCGTAATGAACCGTTGGCGAGCGGTTTTCAAGTTGACGGTGCATCCGGTTCCGAGATCGCTTACATCCTCGACGGTCAGGAAGTGACCAACTTCCGCACGGGCACGCTCAACGCCAACAACAATCTTCCCTTCCCGCTCATACAGGAAGTGCAGGTGAGGTCGTCCGGCTTCGATGCGGAACACGGCGGCGCATCCGGCGGCGTGGTCAACGTCATCACGAAAAGCGGCACGAACGACTACCACGGCGAGTTCGGCGTCCAACTTCGCCCCGGCGCATGGCAGGCCGCCCCGCGCCCGACCCTGCGCCTGTTTACGGCAACCACGCCCGACTTCTTCCAACGCGCAGAGTATCTGCATCACCCGCGCGACCGTGGACGCGCGCTCTTCCCCACAGGAAATTTCAGCGGCGCGCTCGTGCGCGACCGCGCCTGGTTCTTCCTCGGCTACACGCCGCAGTTATTCAGAACCATACGCGATGTCAACTACCTGTCGAGCGACCCGCGCGCACAGCTCAACCGCTTCACCGAGACTTATCGCGCGAACTCCACCGCACACTACGCTTTCTCGCGTCTCGACGCGGCGGTGACGGACAGCCTGCGCCTGTCTGGAACGTTCACTTGGAACCCGTCCGTCTACGATGGCCTGCTGCCTCCCGCGACACAGCAGATCGGTTCCTCTCCGGCGGCAAATTTCGGCGGCGAAGTTGGAACGCTCGCGGGTCAAGACCTGCTTCGACAACAGGGCGGGCGCGTGAATGCCAACAACGTCACGGGCGGTCTGGTCTGGGCTAAGTCCTCGACGACGGTGTTCAACGTCCGTGGCGGTCGCAGTTTCCTGAACGAGAAGGCGCGCCCCGAAGAAGGCGCGTTCTCGGACGGCGTCCCGCGCACACAGCAATTCATCTGCGTCGTCGGCGACGCACGAGCCGGTTGCGCTTCCGGCTTCCAAAATTTTCCGAGCAACTACCGGATCGAACGCGATGTCTCCATCCGCCGCACGCTCGATGCCGATGTCAGCCACTTGAACAACGATCTGTTCGGTCGGCATCAGTTCAAGTTCGGCTACGGGTACAACGGCGTCAGTAACGATGTCAGTTCGGGTTACATCAACACAGGCGTCGCGCAGTTGTTCTACGGCGTGCCGCTCGCGGAACTGACGGGCAACAACAGCCTGACGCCCACTCCCGGCGCGATAGGCTCCGGCCTCCTCGAACGCTACGGCACGAGCGGCGCGGCGGGCAGCAACCGCCAGACACTCTTCGCACAGGATAGCTGGCAGCCTCACGCGCGCCTGACGCTCAATCTCGGCGCGCGCATCGAGCGCGAAGTCGTCCCCGGCTACAAAGACGGACGGACGGGCATCACGTTCGGTTTCGGCGACAAGATCGCCCCGCGCCTCGGCGCGGCCTACGACGTGCGCGGCAACGGCAAGACGAAAATCTACGGCTTCTATGGCCGCTTCTTCGACGGCTTCAAGTACGACTTGCCGCGCGCACTGTTCGGCGGCGACTTCTATCGCGTTGACTACTTCGAGTTGTTGGAGAGCGCGCCGCGCTATTCCAACTACACCTTGCAGGCCGTGCTCGGCGACCGCCCCGATCTCGCAGGCGGCAACTGCCCGAACGGCGGCATCACGGGCGGCGCGGGTCTCTCCCGCTGCCAGCGCGACTTCCGCATCGCGGCAAACGACCCGAACGCGTCGCTCGCCGCCGCGGGCGGCATTGACCCAGACCTAAAGGCTTTCCGTCAAAGCGAATTGACGTTCGGTGTGGAGCACGACTTCGGCGGCGGCTATCTGTTCGCCGGTCGTTACGCGCACAAACAGATTGACCGCGCCGTCGAAGACATCGGCTTCTTCAATGCACAGGGGAGCATCAATCACATCGTCGGCAATCCGGGCTACGGCGCGTCCGTCGCGGTGTTGCGGCAACTCGGCCTCCCCGCCACGCCAAAGGCCGAGCGCGACTACGATGCGCTCGAAGTGCGTCTCGAAAAACGCTTCTCGAATAGCTACTACTTCAACGCGAACTACACCTTGAGCCGCCTCTATGGAAACTACGCCGCGCTGCTGCAAACCGGCGAAGCGGGACGCGACAGGCTGAATTTTGAACGCCCGTTCAGTCTCCCCTTCAACGCCTACACGGCTAACGCGACGCCGAACAACGGGCGTCTGCCCACGGATCGCCCGCACGTCTTCAAGTTCTACGGCGGGTACACGCTCGATTGGGCGAACCGTTTCCACTTCGCGCGCGGACACAGCACGGAACTTTCCGGCTTCACCACCGCCCAGAGCGGCACACCCATTTCCACACGGTATCGCCTCGAAGGCATCGCCACAGCCCTCTTGAACGGGCGCGGCGATCTGGGGCGCACGGCGCGTCTGACGCAGACCGACCTCGCGCTGCGCCACAAGTATCGCTTCGGCGAAAACGAACGCTTCACCGTCGCCTTCGACCTCGACGTGCTCAACGCTTTCAACGAGAACAACGTGACGGGGCGCGCACAGTTGGTCAACGCCAGAGTTGATTACGCAATTTTGCTTGCGGGGGCGACCGCTGCCGAAAGGATGCAAAACTTCTTCCGGCTCGGCACGCTCGGCACGCTCATCGACGGCGACCTGCGACGTTCGCCCGAACGTCTGGACGCCAGCTACGACCAGCCGGACAACTTTCAACTTCCGCGCACCGTTCGCTTCGGCCTGCGCTTCCTGTTCTGAACTATTGCGAGCGGCGAGCGAGGGCGACTAAGAATTAAGACTCACCGCAGAGACGCAGAGGGAGCGCAGAGAAAGAGTTGAATCTTCTCTCTGCGCTCCCTCTGCGGGTCTCTCTGCGTCTCTGCGTTGAATGCTTTATGCGAGAGTTATCTTCAAGGCTGTCCAAAACGCAATCTGTACTCGGTCGAGTTGAGGAAGCCGTTGACCATGATCCTCACGTTGTTCGGGTCTTCGTTGATGACCTTGAGCCACGCCTGATAACCCGACTCTTCCGGCGTCCGCCGCAGGTAGCCGTAGTATTGCATCGCCACGAACGCTCCGTTGTACTCAATAGCTCCCACCTCAGATGATTCGACAACCGCACGCAACACCTGCGCTCTGGTCAACGCCTGCGCGCCTGTCGCGCCGAGCCGTGCGCTCAACTCTGCGCGCGTCAGCACCACGCGTGCGGTCGCTTCCGGCTGCTGCGGGTCGGGCGTGGTGATCTGTTGGAGGCCGTAGGGGTCGAGGAGCGCATTCACGAAGGCCGTGTCCGTGAGCGCGTCGTAGCGCGTCTTGAACTCCTGCCGTGCGGTGAAACTCACGGGCAAGGCGGCGCGGCGGGCAAAGACTTCCGCCGCCGTCGCGCCCGACAGCGCGCTCATGTCTGGAATGATCTCCGCATACTCCGGTCGCCGGTTGAAGGCGATGCGATAGAAGAGATAGACGTATAAGCCTTTCAGACGAAACTCCGGCGCGCCGAAGAAACTTTGCGAGACGATCAGGCGATCACACGCCGCCGAGGGACTCCGCGCGTCGAGATTGAAGGCGTCCGGGCAGTTGTTCAGAATGGCCGACCAAGGCTCGTTCGGTTCCGGTTCGCGTGAGAGGAAGTCGAGATAGTGCAGGCGTACGAAGAAGGCTGTGGTGCGCGAGGGATTCTGCGCCGTGCCGCTGTCGTTGTCGTGGATGACGACGTGCATCCCGCTCCGCAGCAACTCCAGTGTCGCCCCGACCGGGTTGCTCAGACGCACCGGCACGATCTCCGTCCCCTCGACGTGCACATCGTCAATGATCGGAATGTTGACGGTCTTCTGCGTTTCGCCGGGCGCGAACATGAGCGTCTGCACGGTCGTCGCGTAGTCGCAGCGTGCGTAGGCTTGGCCGGTCGGGTAGGCCGTGCCGTCAGGTTTTCTAAGCGTCGGGTCGCAAGGCACGGACGCCGATGCCGGGTCGTCGAAGGTTTGCAGGGTGACGGAAGCGGGCGAGGCCAACGTCGCGGGTATACCGTCGCGCGTCACGACGACCGTGGCGTGCCCCGCGCCTTCCCCGACGATGGAAGGATCGGACGC
>DASYMM010000396.1:0-5060 GCA_036009085.1 Pyrinomonadaceae bacterium
CGCGTAACGCTGCACGGCGGCCAGCCCGTCGGCCTCCGAGCCGTTCGGCGCAAGGCTCGCCGAGATCGTCACCTGCCGCTGCCGGTTCAGACGATCAATCGAAGCGGGACTCTCGCCCTCTTCGAGCCGCACGAGTTTCTCCAAACCGACCGTGCCGCCGTTTGCAGATGCCACGGTGAAGCGGCTCAGGTTCTCGCGCGTGCGGCGAAACTCTTCGCCCGCGCGCACCACCACGTCGTATTGATCCGAGCCTTCGCTGTAAGTCGTCACGCGCGCTCCGGCGGCGAGCGTGTTCAAAGCCTGCGCCACGTCGCCGGCGCGCACGCCGAGGTCTGCCGCGCGTTGGCGGTCAATGATGATGCGAACTTCGGGGCTACTCAGTTGGAGCGAACGATCCGCATCGCGGAAGTTGTCGTCCTTCTTGATGCGTTCCACGAGTTTTTCCGAATACTCGTCGAGCTTGCTGATCTCTGGACCGCTGATGTAGAGGCCGAGCGACGAGCCGCCGCGCCCCTGCCCGAGGCTCGCGCCGATGGACGACCCGCCCGACGCGTTGATCACATACTCCTTCGGATACTTCCGCTTGCGCACCATGTCGCGCGTCTTCTGGATCAACTCGGCCTGCGAAAATTCGCGCTCCTTAACCGCCGTCAGACTCACCTGCACCGAGCCGGAGTTGGGCGAACCGCCGCCGCCGAAACCGCCCGCGTTGACGAGCGTACTCTTGACGCCGGGAATCTGCTCGCGCACGTCGCGCGCGACGCGCTCCAAGACCGACTGCGTCGCCGCCAGACTCGTCCCCTGCGGCGCGCGCAAACTCACCTGAAACGCCGACTCGTCTTCGTCAGGCAAAAAGTTGTAACCGACATATTTGAAGAGCGGCCAGATCGAAGCGACGACCACCACGCACAGCACGACGACCACCCAACGGTGCGCCATAGACAACCTGAGCAGCCACATGTACGCGCTGTCAATCGGGCGATAAAAACGTCCGCCCTTCGACGAAGCGTGCGGCTTCGCTTCATTTTCGACAGCATCATTCTCAAGCACCGTCGCGTGTTTGTTGTGGTCGTCCGAGTCGCCGCCGCCCGCCGCCGCGCCCGCTCCCGCAGGCACGCCTTCCGGCGTGATGGAATCTTTCGGCGGCTTGATCCAGCGCGCCGCGAGCATCGGCGTCAGCGTAAACGAAACGATCAGCGAGACGGCGATGGCGGCAGCGGAAGTCAAACCGAACGAAGACATGAAACGCCCGACGATGCCTGTCATAAAGCCGACGGGGATGAAGACGGCGAGCAGCGAGAACGTCGTCGCCATAACGGCCAGACCGATCTCGCGCGTGCCTTCAATCGCCGCCTGATAAGGGTGCATGCCCTTCTCTTCGACGAAGCGATAGATGTTTTCAAGCACCACGATGGCGTCGTCAATCACGATGCCGACCATGAGCGTCAGCGCGAGCATCGTCATCTGGTTGAGCGAGTAGCCGAGGGCGGCGATGATGGCGAAGGCCGCGATGATCGAAGTGGGGATGGCGAGCGCGGCGATGATCGTCGAACGGAAGTTCCACAGAAACAGGAAGACGATCAGCGCGGCGAGCAGGCCGCCGACGACGAGGTGTTCTTCGATGGCGTGCAAACTCGTCTCGATGAACTCCGATTGGTCGCGCGTAACGACGACGGTTAAGTCTTTCGGCAAAAGCGGCGTGATCTCCGCCATGCGCGCCTTGACGCCTTCGATCACGGCGATGGTGTTCGCGCCCGATTGCTTGCGTATGCCGAGCGAGACGGAAGGCACGCCGTCCAGAGACGCCGCCGAGGTCGGGTCAACGCCGCTATCTTCCACGCGCCCGATGTCGCTGATCTTGACCGGGTAGTTGTTCCGCGTCGCGACGACGATGTTGTTGAAGTCTTCAACCTTCGTGACCTTCGAGAGCGTGCGCAACGTCACCGTTCGCGCGCCTTCATCGAGTCGCCCGCCGGGCAGTTCGAGATTCTGCTGGCGCAGGGCGTTTGAAACTTCCGTCACCGAAAGATTGTAGGCGCGCAGGCGATCCGGTTCGACGTAGATTTTGATCTCGCGCTGGCGTCCGCCGAAGACGACCACTTCGCCCACGCCGTCTGCCGATTCGATGCGTTCCTGAATCTGCCTCTGCACGAGGTCGGTCAACTCAACGGATGAGCGCGGCGCGCTGATCGCATAGACGAGCACGGGCTGCGAATCGGGGTCGGACTTACGCACGACGGGCGGGTCGGCGGTCTCCGGCAGGCGGTTGATGACCGTGCTGATCTTGTCGCGCACCTCTTGCGTCGCAAGGTCGGGGTCTTTTTCGAGATTGAAGTTGATCGTGATGTTCGAGCGTCCCTGCGCGGAACTGGAACGCATCTCGTCTATGCCGGGGACGGTGTTGACGACGCCCTCGATGATGTCCGTGATCTCGGTTTCGATCTCCTGCGGAGCCGCGCCGGGATTCGAGGTCGAGACCGAGACGGTCGGAATATCAATCTTCGGGAAGCGGTCAACGCCGAGTGTGAAGAAAGAGAAACCGCCGATGACCGTCAAAAGCAAAATAATGACGGTCGCGAAGACCGGACGACGGACGCAAATTTCGGCTAACTTCTGCATGATCTTTAAGTCTCAGATTTGGGTTTCAAGTTTCAGGTTTCAAGTTTCGGGTCTGAGGCTTCGCGTTCTTTAACTTGAAACCTGAAACCCGAAACTTGAAACTTTTATTGCCTGACGCGTGCGCCCTCGAATAGTTGTTGGAGGTTGCTCGTCGCTACGGTTTCGTCGGCGTTGACGCCGGAAAGTATCTGCACCCATTCGCCCTCTTCCGTGCCGATCTGGACGACGCGCAGTTTCGCCATGTCCTTATCAATCACGAAGACGCGATACGATTGCGTATTCTGATCCGAGACGACCGAAGCGCGCGGCACAAAGACCGCTTTGCTCGCGCCCTGCCGGACGACGCGCGCCGTGGCGAACATGCCGGAGCGCAGCGCGTTGTCGCCGTTCTCGACCGCCGCTTCAATCGTCGCCGCGCGCGAGACCGGATCAATCGCAGGGTTGACCGCCGTGACGCGTCCGGCAAACTTCCGGTTGCGGTGCGCGTCCACTTCTAAGGAGATGCCCATGCCCGGCGAGATGAAAGGCACTTCCGATTCCTGCACCTGCAACTGCAACTTGATCGGGTTGGTACGCAGGACGGTGGCGATGATGCCGGAAGGCGTCACGTATTCGCCGACGGCCACGGGGCGGTTGCTGACGTATCCGGCGTAAGGCGCGCGAATCACCGCGTCGGCCACGGCCTTCTGCGCGATGGCAACTTGCGCACGCGCAGACGAGACGGCGGCCTCTGCCGTCTGGATCGCTTGATTGCTCTGGCGCGCGGTGTTGAGCGCGGACTCCAACTGCTGGCGCGCGGCGTTGACGCGTGCGCGCGCCGTGTCGCGCTGCGTGCGGAATTGATCGTAGGTGCTGACCGCCGTGTCGCCCGTCTCGACAAGCGCGCGGTAACGTCGCTCGTTGGCTTCGGCGAGTCGCAACTCGGCTTGCGCCTGTTCGAGATTGGCGTTTGCCTCGCGCGCTTCGGGGATGGCGTTCGCGTCGAACTTGCCGCCGGGACGAAGGCCGAGTCGCGCTTCCGCCTGCCTCACTCCGGCGATGGCCTGTTGCACACCGGCCTGAGCCTGTTGCAGACGCAGGCGCGCGTCCCTGTCGTTCAGGCGCGCGATCACGTCGCCCTGCCGGACGAACGCGCCGACGCCGACCGGCGTGGCAATGACCTGACCGGAGGCTTGCGAAGCCACGTCCGAAGTCTCTTCCGCCACGAGGCTGCCCGTTGATTCGATGTAAGACGGCACTTCGCGCGCCACGGCCTTCGCCGTCGTGACGGAGACGGGCGGTGCCTCGGACGCGTTAGAGGCGGCGGCCTTGCCGTCCTCCTTCGCTTCGACCTTCACGTTAACCTTCGATTCGGAACGCCCGCAGGCCGCGCCAAAGAGCGCGACGACGAGCACGAGAAAATAGACGCGCGCGCCGGAATGTAATTTAAGAGAGTTGAATAACACAGACATAGATAGACTTTTCGACCTTTTCAGTTTAAAACGCGACATTAGATTGTAAACGCAACGCGCCGCAGTTTGGTTACATAATTCTCAGCCCGGAAGACCCTTCGCAGAAGTCTCTGTTGAGATGTTTAAATCTACTCTCCGGCTTGCCGCGTCGTCACGGGCGGCTTGAGATTAAATGTATTAGAGTGTCGAATATGTCACAGAGGGGGAAAACATTTTATGTCTGACTGGCAGGGGGAACGCACCGGCAAGCTGATCCAATTTTTCGGACTCGAAGCGAGCCGCGAATTAGTTGCGCCGGATGCCGCGAAGGTTGATCTGCCGCCGGAAATGGCCGAGGGACTCCGACACTTTAACATTGAATGGCACCTCATTCCATCGGCAGAGGCCGTCGCGTTCGACGACGCTTATCTGGCGCGGCTCTACCCTTCCGCTCCGCACGACTTCACGAAGCCGCGCGAGCACGGGCGCGTCTATCGCGAGCAACTCGTCCACGGGCACGAACGGCATCAGGGGCGCATCGTCGGCGTGGAGACGACCACGAAGCCGCGTTACCTTCCCGGCAACCGGCAGTTTTACGGCACGACTTACGGCCACGACCCCACCGCCGATCCGTTCGCCGCCTACATGGGACGCGCCGGGATGATGAACGGCACGCGCTACGCGCACAACTACCTCTCCCTTCGCGAATTCATCCGCGTGGTGAACGAAGACTGGCGCGCAAGGCGGCTGCTGCCCGCAAATTACCGCGTCACCGTCTGCCCGCCCGTCGTGTTCAATCTCGTCGGCACGATCTTTCATCCCGAATGGAGCGCGACCGAGACGCTCGAACTCGGCTTCTACCGCGACGAGCAAGGCAACGCCACCTGCTTCGCCGTCGGCTCAAACGCCCCCGGCGACTTCTCCTACATCACCGAAATCGCCGGCGAAGGCGACTGGTCGCTGGCGGGCTTCCGCCTCGCCCTCGTCCCAGAATAATTTCGGAATTGGGGT
>DASYMM010000397.1:0-10182 GCA_036009085.1 Pyrinomonadaceae bacterium
TCGCTCGTTCCCGCTCGTCGCCTCTTCCGGCTTAGTGACAAGTGATGAGTGAATAGCTCGTTCTTGCTTGTCACTCGTCACTCATCACTTGTCACTGTTTTACTTGTCACTGTCTTACTTTTCCCCGCGTTCCTTTTCGACTTCGGTTTGCAATTCGACGGTGAGTTTGTAGACGCCGGGCTGGTCTATCGGTTCGATGAGGCGCAGGCTTTCGTCCAGAATGCGGCGTTGATGTTCGGGGAAGTTGGGCTGTCCCGCCACGCGCCCGAACTCGCCCGTGTAATAGACTGCGCGCGGCGGGCGCACGCGCTCAATCGCCTCTTTGTCCACGGCGAGCACGATGGTCGTGATGCCTGCGGCTTCGAGCGCGCGCGCGGCGAGTCCCATTGATTGATGACAGACGCGCGAGGCCGGAATCAAGAGCGCGGCCTGCGCCGAGTAACGCTTGACGCGCTCGACGAGTTGCGGCAAAGCGTTGTCCGCAAAGCGCGCCGCGCTCGGGATGAAGCCGCAGAAACTCCAGAACACCGGATTGAGTTGGCCGATGATGCCGTTGCCTTCAAACTCGAAGAGACGTTCAATCGGCACTTGCGAGTTCATGTCCTCTTGGACGGCAGCCGGGTCGTAGCCGCGCGCCGCCCAGCGCAAATCTTCCGCTTCGATGAGCGTGGGAATTTCGCGGAAGCTGGCGTCGCCGCCGGGAATCGTCACGTCGAAGGGTTCGGAGCCGTCAACATAAGCGCCCGCCGAAGTGATGAGCGCGAGGTTGAGCATCGGCAGAGCGCGCCCCATCGGCTTGAAAGGCGCGTGCTTGTTCTCGACCCACGGGTAATGCTCGCCGAGGTCGTCGCCGCGCATCTCGTTGATTCGCTTCCAACGCTGGTAGCTTTCGCGCCACTCGTCAATTCGCTCAATCGTTTCCACCGGGAATCTCCTTTGAACTTTAGTCTGGAGTCTGGAGTCTGGAGTCTGGAGTCTGAAGTTCGAGGACGCTGAATGATACTTCGGACTTCAGACTCCAGACTTCCTATTACGGCGCGCGATCAAAATGAATGCGACGAGAGCGGCGAGCATTGCCGTCGTCATCGCGGCGACCGAGTAGCCGTGCAGGTCGTTGAAGGCGAGGCGCAACGGATCGCTCGCGGCCAGTTCGTCAATCGGTCGCCCCATCGAAAGTCGAAGCGCGTGCATGCGCGCGGCGATCACCCACTGCCCGATCCCTGTCGCCACAGACATAAGCGCGAGCGCGCACGTTTCCAACAGCCACGCGCGTTTTGCCGCCGGCGCGCCGCGCCCTCCTGCGAATGCCGTCGCCAAAAGCAACAGGCCGGAGATGAAGCCCGCGATGTTCACCACGCTGATCGTGCGCGTGACGATTGCGCCCGCCAACTCGCGCGCGGGCAGCACCGCGAACGCGCCCGGCGCGACCGCGAAACTAAAGAACATCGCCGCGCCCAGCCAGATGCCGAGAAGGAGCAAACGCACATCGCCGAGCACACCCGCTCCTGCTGCGCCCGCCGCACGCGCCGTCGCCGCGTCTCTCGCATGCGCGCGTGAGACGCTTCCGGTCTTCGTCGCCTCGTCTGCGCTCAGTTTCGCTTCCATCAATCGTACTCCATCACTTCCGGCAGCAACTTGATCGAAGGCAACTCGATCTCCGGCATCGCCAACTCGCGCGGGTCGGGCACGCTTGTGAGCCACGCGAGCGCGCGGTCAAGTTGCGCTTGATAATCAACGAGGTCGAGCGACATGAAGCGCGGCGTGTTGAGGCGCGCAAACTTTTCCTTCGCCATCAGGTACATCTGACGCGCCGCCCCGCGCCGCCCGATTTCGAGATGATGAAAGGCCACCGCCGATTGAATCATCGCCTGCAAGAACAGTTTCTCGCGCGGCCCCGCATCGTCCACCCAACGCGCCTCCCAAGCATCATGCGCCGCGTGAAACTCGCCCGAGTTATAGAGAGCAATCCCCACCAGATAATCGTCCGGGTACGCGACGGCATGCTCCGCCGTGAAAGCCACATCGTTCGTCTCTGCCATTTCAGTCATTATACGGAGCAAACGCGAAAAACGTCAGTTGTCCGTGGTCAGTCGTCTGTGCCTGTGGCTTTCCAAACGACTGGCTATGGACGGAGTTGATCAACTGACCACAGCCAAAGAACAACGGACAACTGACCACGGACAACTTCTTCAATATCTCGGCACGTTGCGATCAACTTCCTGCGACCAACGCTCGATGCCGCCCGCGAGATTCGCCACGTGTGTAAAACCCTGCGCGGCGAGATGAGCGCAGACGTGCGCGCTGCGTATGCCGTGATGACACATCACGACGATCTCTTCCGACGCGTCGAGCGCGCCCGCCCATTCCTGAAAACGGCTGAGCGGCAAAAGCTCCGCGCCCTCGACGCGCGCCAGTTCAAACTCTTCCGGCTCGCGCACGTCAATCAGACGCACACGCTCGCCCCTCGACTTGCGCTCGACAAACTCTGCGGGCGTGATCGTCCGGTAATTCATATCTTAAACCTTACTCTCAAACGGCACGACGGGCGCGGCGGCGACGTAGCGCACGACATCCTCCACCGTCTCGATGCGCGGCGGTTGCGGCATCTCGGCCTGCGTGAACGGGCGTCGTCCTGACTTTTGGAGTATCTCGCCGACCGCATCTTCGAGGTCTTCGTCCACGCACCCGTACACATCCGAGATGTTATCCGTCGGGCGCACGGGGAACAGTTCGCCCGCGGACGCGTTCCATTGCCCGAAGTACTGGTAAGTGTCCGACAGGATTTGGTGCGGAATGTTCCTGTGGACGAAGTACGCCGCGAAATCGCTGAAGCCTTCGCCCGCGCGCTGCCGCGCCATTCTGCCCACGCTGATGCGCGTCACAAATGCCGCGCTCATAAACAAGACGGCGATCACCAGACCGATAATCAGCACCGACAACATAAAATCTCTCAGCAATCAAATTTGCGTCGTCAATTCTTCACCTGTGGCCGAGCCGCGCGGCGAGCACTTTGGCGGCCGTTGCGCCCGCGCCCGTCGCGCTGCTGACTGTAGGACTCAGCGGGTTCGAGATGTCGCCGACGGCGAACACGTTCTCCACGCTCGTCTCCTGTTGGCTCGACACCTTGATGTAGCCACGCTCGTCCTGTTCCAACTGCCCGCGAAAAAGTTCCGCAGTGGGTTCGACGCCGACGCGTATGAGCACGCCCCCCACAGCCATCTGGAAAGGCTTGATCGCGCCGCGCCGCAAAATCTCAATCGCTTCGACCTGCTCCGTGCCGATGATGCGCTGCGCCTCCGACTCCGTGAAGATCGTGACGCAATGCTCCGAGCGCAGGCGTTCGACAAACTCCGCGCGTGCCGACAATTTTTTGCCGCGATGGACGAGCGTGACCGTGGGGCACACCGTCGCGAGCAGCAGAGCGTTCTCCGCCGCCGCGTCGCCGCCGCCGACGACGCACACGTCGCGCCCTGCGAGCAACTCGCGGTCGCGCGTTGCGGATTCGACCACGCCGCGCCCCGCCAGTTCCGCCTCGCCCGGAATCCCCAGACGCCTGCGCCGCACACCCGTCGCGATGAAGATGCTGATCGCTTGCAGTTGTTCGCCGCTGCGAAGCGCGACGCGTTTGGTCTTCAAATCAACGCTCTCGATTTCCGTCTCAGTCCACAGGTCAAACTCGCAATCTTCAACCTGCGCGGCGAAGAGATCGCGCAACTCGCGCCCGTTTGCGGCGCGCACGCCCAGATAATTATTGATCGGGTTATAGACGCTCAGCAGTTGCCCGCCGACCTCCGCGCCCGCTTCGAGCACGAGCACGTCCAGCCCCAACTCCTCGCACCACAGCGCAGCCGACAAGCCCGCCGCCCCCGCCCCGATGATGATCGCGTCGTACATAAGAAGCCGCGCTTTGTCCGTAGAAGCTGCGCTTTGTCCGTTGTCCGTAGTCCGTCGTTCTTTGTCTGTCGTCAGTTGATCAATTCAATCTTTAGCAGCTAACCCGCGAATCACGAAACAACGGACAACGGACGACTGACCACGGACAATGCTGCGCGCAATTCGTCTGCGACTCGTTCGGGCGCGAGGCTTGAGGCGCGAAGTTGCGCGTCGGCGTTGGCGAAGTTGAAAGCCGAACTCAAGCCCTCCGTGTCAATCTGCCAGCGTCCTTCTTTGTTCTGTTCCAACTCCGCGAGACGCGCCACGAGCGGCGCGAAATCATAACGGCTGACGGGCGGGCGCACCACCGTCTCCGCCCAAGAATAATACGGATAGTCAACGCGATAACCCCACCCGCGTTCGAGCGGGATGGCGATGAGATAGATGCGCCCGCGCGCGTTGGCGGTGATGGCGGTGTAGGGCGCGGCATTGCGCGTCGGCGTGAAGCCGCGCGCGCCGTAGAGTTCGCGGCTCAAGGTGACGACGGACAGACCCGTCTCCGCGTCTTCCTCCACGCGCGACGCGCCGCTCGCAAAACTCTCAAGCGACGCCTCCGTCTTCGCCCACTCGTCGTGCCACAGATGCTCGTAATAATTCGTGCGCGTGAGGACGCGTTCAACTTCCGGCAAGACGAGGGCGTAGGCGCGCGCTTCGTCTACGTCTGCGCCTCCGGCCAGATGGCGCGCGAGCGGCGAGGCGACGCCCGCGTCCGGCACAAATTCGTCGCCGCCCTGCAAGACGAGGCTCGCGCGGATGCCTTGCGCGCCGGTGTTCGCGGAGAAGTCGCCCGCTTCTGCGGCGGCGATCAAATCGGCGCGCAAGTCGAGCGCGCGTTCGCCCGTGAGCATCGTCCAGACGGAGAGCACGCCGTCCGTGTCGAAATGATTGTTGGTGACGAGTTCGATCCCTTGCGTCAACTCGTCGCGGTCGGGCGCGGCGACGACGTTTAGAGCGATCTCGGTCGAACTGTCGGCTTTCACGCGCGCGGGCGTTTGGTTTCCCTGCCAGTGCGAGAAGTGGACGCTCGCGGGCACGAGTCCGTCAACCGAGAGCTTCGGCACGTCTTCCAATCCCGCGTGATAATACTCGAAGCGCATACGTACGAATCCTTTCCGGCGTCGCTTGAGGGAATAGAATTTTCAGAACGTTTCAAGCGGAAGTGTAACGCAGGCGAAGCAAAAAAGGGATGAATCAGAAGAAGCATTCAACTCGGTTGAGACTTTTCTGGTTCATCCCTCATCCTTCATCCTTCATCCCTCTCCTTGTTGATTCCTTCGAGTTTGACGTGTTCGTTGAGGCGGGTGATGGTCAGACCTTCGCGCACTTTGAAGCGGCAGGAGAGAGCGGTCTTATCATCTGCTCGCGTGGCGGCGGCCTCTTCGTCTCGATACCAGAATTGGCAGTTGGTGCAGTCGCCGTTCCAGCAGAAGTCGCCGTAGGAGATGCTGCGCATCGAGAGAAACTGGAAGCAGCGCAGCAGGCGGTTGTTCTCCGGCACTTCGACGCGCCGACCGAGAATCTCAATCTCAATCAAACGCTCGTATGGCTCAAACAGATCGCTATCAATCAAGCGTGCTCGACTCTGCCTTTCCCGAACGGCCTTCGGCAAAACTTTGCGCGGGAGTATAACAAAGCAGTGACGAGTGACAAGTGGCAAGAACAGTGACGAGTGCCAAAAGCAGTGACGAGTGACGAGTGACGGGTGACGAGTTGAAAACAGTGACGAGTGATGGGTGACAGGTGACGAGTTGAAAGACAAGTTTAGAGACAGGTTTTCTTCTGCTTTAACTCGTCACTCGTCACCTGTCACTCGTCACTGCTTTTGGCACTCGTCACTCTTCGTCGTTCTTGTTAAACTACAGGCGCGAAGGGAGGTCGAACGTAAAATGGGAATCGTGATGTATGTGAAGCCGGGCTGCCCTTATTGCCAGCAGGCGCGCGATCATTACAATGCGCAAGGCGTAGCGTTTACGGAATACGACGCGCAGAACGACCGCGCGCGGCGCAAGGAGATGTTTGCCTATTCCGACGGCGACCCGACCGTGCCGTGCATCGTCGAGGACGGCGTCTATGTCGGTTCGGGATGGGGACAGCCGCCGCGCGGTTGAACGGTGCACGACTAATGCTGGCCGTGCGCCAGTCGAAAGCAGACGAAAGAGGGGAAGGGGTCAAGTTGAAAAGGGAGGACGTGTCAGGCCGAGCCGAAGTTTTTTCTTCCCTTTACCCCTTCCCCTTTTCCCTTTCACCATTTTTATCTTTGCCATTCCCCCCACCTTCGGAGTTAGAATAGACTCATCAATGCTAGGCTCAACTCTGCTCAACTATCGGATCACGGAAAAACTCGGCTCAGGCGGGCAAGGCACAGTTTATAAGGCTGTGGATACCAGGCTCGGGCGCACGCTCGTCGTCAAAGTGCTCTCGCCCGAATTGACTTCGCGCGAGTCGAATCTCAAACGCTTCGAGCGCGAAGCCCAACTCGCCTCTTCGCTCGACCACCCGAACATCTGCATCATCTACGGGCTGCACGAAGAGGGCGGCCTGCACTTCATCACGATGCAGTACATCGAAGGCAAGAACGTGCGCGAGTTAGTTCGCGGCCGCCCGCTCGAACTCCGCAGCGCCATCTCCATCACCATGCAGGTCGCAGACGCTTTGGCCGCCGCACACGCGCGCGGCGTCATTCATCGCGACATCAAAGCGGGCAACGTGATGGTGACCAAAAACGGCACAGCCAAAGTGCTCGATTTCGGTTTAGCCAAACTGCTCGACGAAAACAAGAGCAGCGGTAAGGGGTCAGAACAACACCTGACCGAGATGGGCGTGCCCTACGGCACGGCCACCTACGCCGCGCCCGAACAGGCCACGGGCGCGCACGTAGATCATCGCGCAGACATCTTCTCCACGGGCGTCCTCCTGTACGAAATGCTCGCGGGCATCTGGCCGTTTCAGGGCAAGACCAACGTAGAGGTGCGCTACGCCGTCTTGCACGACACGCCCACCCCCATCAGCGAATTTCGCAAAGACGCGCCGCCGCGCTTGCAGGAGATACTCGACCGCACGCTCGCCAAAGACCCGAGGGATCGTTATCAACGCGTCGCCGATTTTCGCGACGATCTGCGCGCCGTCAAACGCGAACTCGCGGCGGGCGCGACCGTCTCCGATACGACCGACGAATTTGAACCCGTCGTGCCGCGCCATCAATCGAGCAACACTTCTTTCGGTCGCACCTTTAAGCGTTGGCTGCGCAACATCACGGGCAGCGACACGCCATCCACCGCACAGTCAACTTCCGCGCCGCCTTCCGCCTCGACCGCTTCGCGCAACATCTCCGGCGCGCCGCACCGCTCCGAAGGCGGGACGCAGCACGCCACGAATGTTTCCGACAGCGGGCAAAAGTCCATCGCCATTCTGCCCTTTCGCAATTTGAGCGGCGACCCGGAAGTCAGCTTCTACGAATTCTCTCTCGCCGACGCGGTGATCACGGAACTCGCCCGCCTGCGCTCGCTCGTCGTGCGTCCTTCGTCTCTGATCGTGAAGTATCAGGGGCAGCCGCGCGACCCGCGCGAGATCGGCGAAGAGTTGAGCGTCAGCGCGGTGCTCGCCGCTTCCTTTCTGCGAGCGGGCGATAAACTCAGAGTCAACGCGCAACTGCTCGACGTGGCTTCCGGCGACCTGCTCTGGACGGATCGCATTGATGCGACCGCCGCAGACATCATCGCCGTGCAGGACACCATCGCGCAGCGCATCGTCGAAGGCTTACGCGTCGAACTGAGCGCGGACGAAAAGACCGGACTCGCGCAGCGTTCGACCGCCAACCCAGAGGCTTACAACATCTACCTGCGCGGGCGCGATGCGATGGGACGCTACATCTATCACACGCTCGCCAACGAAGATGTCGAGGAAGCCATCGGCCATTTCCAACGCGCCATCGAACTCGACCCTGAGTTTGCGCTCGCGCATTGCGCGCTCGGCGGCTGCTACGCCAACCGCGTAATCAAATCCATGGGCGACTTCGAGGACTACGAGCGCGCCGAAGAAGCCTTCCGTAAGGGTCTGGACATTGATCCGAAGATCATGGAAGCGCGCATGCACATGGTCTTCATCTATCTGGCGCGCGGCGAGAAATCGAAAGCGCGCGCGGCGGTGGAGAACCTCCGGCACGAAGCCCCGAACGACGTGGGCGTGCAGTTCGTCGCCTCTTACCTCTACCGGCTCGACGGCGATTACGAACGCAGTTTGCACAGTCTGAACCGCATGCTCGCGCTCAACCCGGCGGAGCGCGTCGTCGTCAGCTACAATCGCGCGCGCGTCCTGATGTATCAAGGTCGCATGGGCGAAGCGATGCGCGAACTTGACGACGGCGCACAGACCGAACCCGATCACCCCTTCGTCCGCACCTTCACGGCGGTCGCGCTCTACCGGCAGGGCAAAGCGGCGGAGGCGGCGGAGATTTTGCGCGACGTGCTCGACACGCACCCCGAAATGGACGGCATTCGCCCGCACTACGCCATCGCCCTCAGCAAGCTCGGCCAGCACGAGGCGGCGCGCGCGCAGTTGACCGAACGCGTGAAGGAAGTGGCCGAAGCGGATCACGACGCGCCTTACTGGATCGCGACCGCTTACGCCGTCGAGGGTATGCGCGATCAGGCGTTCAAGTGGTTGGAGCGCGCCATCAATCGCGGCAACGAGAATCTGCCGTGGTTTCGTGCGAACCCGGAGTGGGCGGAACTGAGAGACGATCCGCGCTTTGAAATGTTGATGAGCCGGATCGAGAAATCGCACGCTCAGGCGCGCGTCGGGGTGGACTGAAATGTAAGGCGCAAACGGGCGGGAGTGGGTTGAACTCGAAATGAAAACCTTCGTCATCGGCGATGTGCACGGGCGACGCGCGCAACTGAATCATCTCCTTGAGATGATCCCGCGCGACGCTTCGCGCGACATGCTCGTCCTTCTGGGCGACATCATTGATCGCGGCGAAGACGTGCCCGGCACGGTCGCCGACGTGGTGCGACTTCACGACGAACAGCCCGAACGCGTCCTCTGCCTGCGCGGTAATCACGAACAGATGCTGCTCGACTTCGTGGACGAAGCGGCGACGCTCTGGCTGCACGCGGCGGTCGGCAGCGAATGCACCTTTCAACAGTACACCGGAAAGCCTTTGCGCGTGCGCAGCGAACAGGATTTCGCCTTGCTGCGCCAGAGGTTCACCGAAGCCATCCCGCCCGCGCACCTCGACTTCTTCCGCAGTCTCCCGCTCTATCACGAAGACGATTACGCGCTCTACGTCCACGCCGGGTTGAGTAAGGGTCAGCACCCGCGCGACACGCCCGCCCAACACCTGCTCTGGTCGCGCGACGGAGATTTCTTTCGCAACTACATGGGCAAGCCCTGCGTCTTCGGCCACACGCCCGCGCCGCTCCTGCCTCTGCGCGGTCGGCTCGGTCGCCACGGCATCTACATCTCACACAGCGCCATCGGCATCGACAGCGGCTACATCCACGCGTCGCCCCTCAGTTGCCTGCAACTCCCCGACTGCATGCTCTACCAGGCGTTCGCCGACGGCCACACCGCCACGCATCATCTCACCGCCTTCATGCCCGAATCCCTGCGCGCGTTGCAGAAGAAGGGCGCGTCCGAACGGCAGCAGCCCCAGGTTGAATTTTAAGCCGCCGAACGTCGGGTGCCTTCTCGACGGAGCGACAACTTGAAACCGAAGAAGCGTCCGCATCAACTCGCGGCCAAATCCACATTAAAACTTCGGACAACCATGATAACGCTCGCTCTGGTGCTCGTGCTCGCGGTCGTCACTTTCACACTGTTGACCAGCACCTGTTACCAGCAATACACGCTGACCGGCCCTTACGCACGCGAGTACGAGGGGAAAATTCTGGATAAATCACAGACCATCACCGAGTCTTACAGGGGTTCGGGCGTGCGTCGCCGTCTCCTGCTTGAGGGACGGGGTGGCGAAAAATTCGAGGTCGCCATCGGCGAAGAAACCTACGAGCGGGCGCGTAAAGGGATGTGGATTAAGAAGAACGAAGCGGGCGTCGAGTTGACCTGGCCGATGACGCCTGCCGAAAGCCCCGCGCCGGAAACTCGACGCTGACGAGCGGAGAGACGACGCAACAGCAGCCTCCCGCCGGAGTTTAAGACGCGAGATAAAACGGGGTTTCTAATTCAACATTCCATACACTGGCCGTTGGCACGAAGCATTAAGAGACGATGGATTAAGAGTCGCGCCGCCGG
>DASYMM010000398.1:0-2250 GCA_036009085.1 Pyrinomonadaceae bacterium
GAAGGGCGCGAACGCACCGTCGCCGTGCGTCGCGCGGTGATGTCGCTGCCGCCGGAACTGCGCGAAGTGATCGTGATGAAGGAATTCGTGGAGCTGACTTTTCAGGAGATCGCCGACACGCTCGACGTGCCTTTGAGCACGGTCAAGAGCCGTCTCTACACCGCGCTCAAACAACTGCGGCTGCGGCTCGAAAAACATGGCGCGCTCGCGGCGCACGTGTGAAGCGAAACAAGGAAGACCGAGTTATGAACGAGACCAAGAACATCAACAGTTGCGAACGCGCCGGAGAACTCGTCGCCTATTTTTACAAAGAGGCGACGCCGGACGAGCGCGCGAGTTTCGACGCGCACCTCTCGCGTTGCGCCGCCTGCCGCGACGAACTCGGCGCGTTCGCCGGGGTGCGCGAGGCCGTCGGCCACTGGCGCGCGGAGATTCTGAGTGCCGCGCCCGCGTCGCTCGCCAACGCCGCCGCGCAGGCAACGACGCCCGTGCGAAACGAGCGCGCCGCGCCTGTTTCGTCGCGCGCGTCTTCCGCGCTCGCCGCTTTGCGCGAGTTCTTCACGCTCTCGCCCGTGTGGATGCGCGCCGGGACGGTTGCCGCCGCGCTCGTCGTGTGCGCGCTCGCCGCGCTTGCCGTCGTCAACGCGGAAGTCCGTTGGGAGAACGGCGGAGTCGCTTTCAGCACGCGCCTGCGAAACGAGACGAAGCCCGCGCCGCCGGTTGATGCGCCCGCCGCGAAAGTTGATGCGCAAGCGGAGTTGGACAACCTGCGCGCCGAGCGCGACGCGGCCTTGCGCGAACTCGAAGACACGCGCGCGCAACTGGACGACAGCCGCGCGGCAAATCTCATCGCGGCGGTCGAGACGCTTGAGCCTGTGTCGGATTCGTCCACGAAAGCCTCAACGCCAAACAATTCGCGCCGCGAGCGTCGAACCGTCTCCACGCCAAACGCGCGGCAGCCGCAGCGACTCAGAAGCCGACGGGATGAAGAATACGTCCCGCGCCTCTACGATCTTTTAATCGAGGCGAACTAAGAGCGCGTGAAAAAAACAACTTCTCGTCTTCCTTTGCGCCTTATGTCTGAGCTTTGCGCCTTTGCGAGAACTCTTTCACGCAAAGGCGCAAAGTTAAAACCGAAGGCGCAAAGGGTTGAATGGTGATCCATAACAAGTCAGGTATGAAAGAGCGCATCAACAATTTCAGTTCGCGCAAGTTGGCCTTGTTCGCGTCGCTCGCGTTGTTGCTCGCGGCGGGCAGCGTCGCCCCTGTGCGCGCGCAGGACGGAGACGCACCGGAGTTGACGCCGGAAGCGCGGCGTGGCGGTGGCGGTGCCGGATTGCTCCGCGCGCTGAACCTCACGCCCGAACAACGCGCGCAGATCAAGGCGATCCGGCGCGAGACCGAACCGCAAGGCCGCTTGCTCGGCATGCGTCTACAGCAAGCACGCCGCGCGCTCGACGAAGCGATCTATGCGGATAATCCCGACGAGCGTGTGGTCGAAGAACGCGTCCGCGAGGTCAGCGCGGCGCAGGCCGCCGTCGTGCGGATGCGAACCTTCACGGAGTTGAAAATCCGGCGCGTCCTCTCGCCCGAACAACTCGACGCCTTTCGTCGCCTGCAAAGACGACCGCGCAGGCGGCAGCAACGCATGAATCAAAATCCGCCGCAGGACGACTTCCCCGGCGGCGTCAACGCGACGCCCGCCCCGCCCGGAAACGCGAGGCAGCGACGCCGCACGCCCCTCCTGCGCGAGGCGCGCCCGCTCCGACCGTAAGCCGCCACCGAAAACCCCGAACGTGAAAGGCAAAAGAGGAGACCGCAAGCCGCAAAGCTTCCGGTCTCTTCTTTTGCCTTACGCCTTTTCACATATCGCCCTGATTGTCGCTTGACGCCTTGCCTACTTATTGCGCATCATTGGCTTGCTCGTTCATGCTCGTCTCGCAAGTCTGTCTCTGGCGCGCCGTTCAAATTTCAGTCACGCACGGATTTCCGGCCACGCGCTGCAAGGGGGCGCGCAAAAGTAATTTGACCGAAACCGGGAGACGGCGCGGCGGGCGACTCCAACAACCGGGCGCATTCGACAGCGACTTTCAACAGTTCACACATGAACATTGCCATACGTTCCCTGCTGGAAGTTCAGGAGACGAGTTTGCTGGTGGCGCGCGCCGCACGCAGGCTGTTTCGCCGTCCCACCTATTTTCAGGAGATGATCGCGCAGATGGACGTGATCGGCGTCGGCTCGCTCACGAT
>DASYMM010000399.1:0-10011 GCA_036009085.1 Pyrinomonadaceae bacterium
GCCCGATCAGGAGAAAGTCGCGGTAGTTGGTGACGAGCACCTGACCGTAGCGTTCGAGATATTTCGCCACCTGCTCGCGCGCCGCGATCCGTTCCACTTCCTCGCTCAAGCCTTTCGCTTCCACACAGCCGCGCTCGGGCGGCGTGGTTTCGATGGTCGCAGCGGCCGCGCCCACCCGCTTCAATTGCTGCGCCGTGTACAACCCGCCATCCGGCAGCCCCGCGCCCTGTCCCTTCGGCGTGATGATGTAACGCACCTTCGGTTTGAGCGTCCGGCCGATCTCGTTGAAGAGATTGGCGAGCGCGCCGTAGTACGAAGTCTCTTTGACGGCGGCATGTTGAGAGTCGCGTAACTCTTTAATGTAAGTTTCGAGCAGGGTCATAGTTGACGAGGCGTAGCAGCGACAAATGGTTGATCGACGGCGCGAGACGGGAGCTTGCGAACCCCGATCTAACGGCGCGTCACCTGTCGGGATATTCGTCGGAGCCTTGCACCCAGATGAATGATTGGATGTCGATCATGTCGCGTGGGTTCAGGTCGCTCAGGTCGCGGGCGATGGTGGCGGCGAATTCGAGGTAGTCGGCGTAAGTCTCCCAAGAGGGGCGCGACTTGTATTGGAAGTCGAAGCCGTAGGCGCGCGCGGCGAGGCGCGTCACGTTGGGCTTGAGGAAGATGTGTGTGCCGGGTTGTGCGATGAAGCCGAAGACGGTGACGAGCGGCCACGTCAGCACGCGCGTCTGTTTGCGCGGCAGCGCATCCACCGTCTCGACCCAATGCTCGAACTTGCGCTGCGCGCTCCCCTTGCCGTGAAGAAATTCGTAAAGACCCTCCGCGAAGAGACGCGCGCCCTCGTCCGTCTTGATCGCGTCGCGCAAGGCCATCTTCTCGAACGAGAAGATCATGCTGTGGCGGCTGCGCTGCTCGACGCGCACGGCGCGCGCCGCGACCTCTGCAAACTCGCCCGCACTCAGGAGCCGGCGAAACTCCGCCTGTCCCAGAGCCTCCTCCCAACGCTCATGCGACTCCCACTTGTAGTCGCGCTCCCAGTTCAGGTATGTCTCATCGTGGAAACCCTTCGGAAAATACTTGAGGAACTTGCGACGGCAGCGTTGTGCACCGTCTGTGCGAGTAGCCATGCTTGAGCCTCCTTGATGAACTTTGCGCCTCCAGCGTGAGTTATTTCTTTCGTCAGGTCCAAAGCTCACGCCGGAGGCGCAAAGGCGCAAAGGGAAAGACGCCTCGCTGATTTTAAATCTGTGCCTCAGTCTTCCTCTTCGCCTCTGATCCTTCCTTCGGCGCGCGCCTGTTCGACGATCTTGTGTGTGAGTTGGCCGGGGACTGGGTCGTAGTGAGAGAACTCCATGTGATAGGAGCCGCGCGCGGCTGTGATGGAGTTGAGCTTGGATTGATAGTCGAGCATCTCGGCCATCGGCACCTGCGCTTTGATCACCTGATTCTTGCCGCGCATCTCCATGCCTTGCACGCGCCCGCGACGCGAATTGAGATCGCCCATGATGTCGCCGCTCGCTTCCACCGGCGCGACCACTTCCACGTCCATGATCGGTTCAAGGAGCGAAGGCTTCACTTTATCAATCGCGGCGCGAAACGCCTTGCGTCCGGCGGCGCGGAAACTGTGCTCGTCCGAGTCAACGTTGTGATACGAGCCGTCTACGAGCGTCACACGGAAGTCAACGAGCGGGTAGCCCGCAATCGCGCCGCCGGATGCCGCTTCGACAATGCCTTTCTCGATGGCGGGGCGGAACTGCTGCGGCACGCTCCCGCCGAAAATCTTGTCCACAAACTCGAAGCCCGCGCCGCGCTCCAAAGGCTCGAAGACGACTTTGCAGTCGCCGAACTGCCCGCGCCCGCCCGTCTGCTTCTTGTGGCGTCCCTGCACTTCGGCGCGCGCCGTGATCGTCTCCTTGTAAGGAACTTTCGGCGGGTGGAGCGCGACTTCGACGTGATAGCGATCCTTCAACTTTTGCACGACCGTCTCGACGTGCAGTTGGCCTGAGCCGGAGAGGATGAACTCTTTCGTCTGCGCGTCGCGCGTGAAATGAAGCGACGGGTCTTCTTCCAGTATCTTGTGCAGCGCGACGCTGATCTTCTCTTCGTCCTGCCGCGACTTCGGTTCGATGGCAAAGGCGATGGCGGCCTCCGGGTATTGCAGCGCGTCGTAGACGATGGGCGCGGCGCGGTCTGCGAGCGTGTCGCCGGTCTGCGTCTCGCGAAGTTTGACGCAGGCCACGATGTCGCCCGCCCCGGCCTCTTCAATTTTGTCGAGTTGCTTGCCCTGCATCGAATGGAGCGCGCCGAGTCGTTCGGTGACGCCGCGCGTGGTGTTCTGCACGGTCGCGTCGTGTTTGACGTGGCCGCTGACGACTTTCATCACCGTGATGCGACCGGCGAAAGGGTCTGCGACGGTGCGGAAGACGTAGGCCGAAAACGGTTCGCTCTCGTTGTACTTGCGCGTGAGTTGTTCGCTCTCCGCGTCTGTGCCGGCCTTGCCGTGCTCGGCTTCGTGCGTGTCGGGCGCGGGCGCGTAATCAATGATGCCTTCGAGCAAATTTTGCAGACCGACGAGCGTGAGGCTCGAACAGGCGAAGACGGGGCAGAGTTTGCTCGCGGCGATGGCCTTCGAGATGTTCGGGATGATGTCGGCTTCTTCGAGCGTGCCGTTCTCAAAGTATTTTTCCATCAGAGCGTCGTCGGATTCGGCGATGACTTCGATCAGGCGTTCGCGTTCCTTGTCGACAAGGTCGCGCCCGGCTTCGGGAATCTCGCGCTCTTTGGACTTGCCCTGCTCGTCAAACTCGTAAGCCTTCATGTGGACGATGTCCACGACGCCTTTGAAGTCGGCCTCTTTGCCGATGGGGAGCGTGAAGGGGACGATGGCGCGGCTGAAGGTGTGGCGCGCGCTGTCCAAGGCTGCGCCGAAATCCGCGCGCTCCTTGTCGAGCTTGTTGATCACCATGATGCGCGGCACGATGAACTCGTTGGCGTAAGCCCAAGTCTTCTCCGTCTGGACTTCGACGCCGTTGACGCCGTCAACGACGACGAGCGCGCAATCGGCGACGCGCAAGGCGGGGCGCGCGTGTGCGACGAAGGCGGCGTAGCCGGGCGTGTCTATGAAGTTGATCTTGTGGTCGCGGAATTCGAGATGCGCGAGCGCGGTGTTCAGGGTGATCTGGCGGGCGATGGAGTCTTCTTCGTAGTCGGTGACGGTCGTGCCTTCGGCGACTTTGCCCCAGCGCGGCGTCGCGCCCGTGACGTAGAGCAGGGAACTGATGAGTTGGGTTTTGCCCGAGTCGCCGTGGCCGATGACGGCAAGGTTGCGAATCTGGTTGGTCGGATAAACTTTCATAGATGGAAGAAAAGCATCCTTTCAGAGGGATTTGATCGCGCCGAGAAAAAGCGTTCCGCTGGTGGCCGACAGACATGCCTAAAAGAGTTGCGGCATCGCGTTCCGGGTGTGCTGCAAATTTATCCGAGCGTTGGGGGGAAAGCAAGCGGGCGGGGCGACGGGAACAAGGAAGGGAAAAGGGAAAAGGGTAAAGGGGAAAGGTGAATTGAAGGAAGATTGTCCTTCAATTCACCTTTCCCACTTTACCCATTTCCCTTTTCCCCTCGTCTTTAGGGTTTGCCGAAGCGCATGCGATATTCGGTGGAGGCTTCAAAGCCGTGAACCATCGTGCGGTAGTCCTGCGGGTTGGCGTCGAGGACGCGCAGCCACGCCTTGAATCCGTCGGGTTCGGGGTCGCGGCGCAGATAACCGAAATACTGCATGGCGACGAACGCGGAATTGTACTCGCGATTGCTGACCTCCGCGCTCTCGGCGATCTCGCGGAGCACTTCGGCGCGCGTCTTCGTGCGGCTCGCGAGAGACGCGACGAGTTCGTTGCGGTTCGGGAGCGCGACGCCCGCCGTCTCCAACAGGCGAGCGACGAAGAGATCGTCGGTCGTCCCGTCGTAGCGTGCGCGAAACTCCGCGCGCTCGATGAAGTCTCTGGTGAAGGCATCCTTCTTCGCGGTCACTTCCTCGGCGGTCGCGCCGGTTACGCGCCGCATGTCGGGCATGAACTCCGCATAGAGCGGCAGCCTGCCGAACGCGACCTTGTAAAAGCGATAGACGAAGAAGCCCTTGTATTGAAATTCCTGCGAACGGAAGAAGGCCGAAGAGACCGTGATGCGGTCGCAGTCGGACGTGTTGTTGATGCAGCCGCGCAGCACGTTCGTCCAGGCGGCGAAGCCGGACGGTTCGGGTTCACGACCGAGGAAGTCTATGTAGTGCATGGTGACGAAGAACGAATCGGCGTCCACAGGGTTCTGCGTCGGGAGCGTGGCATCGTTGTCGCCGATGGTGAGCGTCGCGTCCGTCTGCGTGTCGAGGCTCGCGCCGCTCGGATTGCTCAACTTGACGATGAGCGTCTCCGCGTTCTCCTGATGCGCGTCGTCGAAGACGGGAATGCTGATGCTCTTGATGGTTTCGCCGGGAGCAAAGCGCAGCGTCTCGATGGTTGTGGCGAAATCGCAGCGCGAAGACGCGACGCCGGTGTTGCTGTCGCAACGCGCGAGCACGCTGCTCCCGTCAACGGTTGTGAACTCGACCGTGGCGGCGTCCGCCGTGTCGCCCGTGCGCGTGACGGCGACCTGCGCGCTGCCTCCGCCTTCGTCCGCGTTGAAGTTCGACACGCTGAAGCGCACCGTGTTGCGACGCTGAGACGGCGTCGGCGTCGGCGTCGCGGTCGGCGACGGCGTGGCGGAAGGCGTCGGTGTCGCGGTCGGCGACGGCGAGGGCGTCGCGGTCGGTGTGGGCGTGGCTGTGGCCGCAGGCGTCGGGCTTGGCGTGGCCGTGGGCGTCGGCGCAGGGTTGCCGTCGTCGGAGATCGTGCGCGACGAGAGCGATTTCAGATACATGACGAGGGCGTCGAAGTCGCTCGCGGAGAGATGCGAGGTCTTGCCGTGCGTGTCCTTGACGACCTGCACGTTGTTGGCGGCGAGCGCAGGGTTGATCTGCCCGCCCGCGACGAGCGGCAGGACGTTGCTCGTGCCGAGGCGATCAATCTGCGGTTTGCCGTTCTGCAAAACGACCGGGCTGTCGAGACTGACATAGATCGCCCCTTGCCCGTCGCCCGCGAGTCCGCCCTGACTGTCGGCGAAGGTGACGGGAACTTCGGTCGGCAAGTTGTTTGCGCCGCGACGATGATCCGTGCGGACGGTGCGGAAGTTGAAGCCGCGCTCGCCGGGCAGCAGCAGCGGCGAATCGGGCGCGAGCAGAATCTCGCGCGCCGTGTGCGCGAAGCCGTGGTGCAGCCACTTGGGCACGCTGTCCCACCAGGCGCGCAGATGCTTCGTGTTGCGGCTCGAAAAATTCTGCGGCGTGCCGACATCCTGCGGCGGCCCGAAGCGCGTGAAGAAGTAGTCGTTTTCGGGACGGAAGAATGGTCCGTCGCCGTCAACGGTCGTCTCGGAGATCACGCCGGGTTCGTGGATGTTGAAATCCTGAAACGTGTCGTCCAAGACGCCGTTCGTAAACTTGTTGCCGTTGTGATGGCACTCGGCGCAGCCCGAACCGCCCTGCTGGACGGAGGTGGAGAAAATCTGCTTGCCGCGCGCGATCTGCGCCGCCGTGTCCGTGTCGGGAAATTGATTGAGCGGGTTCGGCAGTTGGCGCGTCTCGTTTTGCGACCAGAGGATTTGCAGGTAAGCCAGATCGTAATAGCCAACCTTGCGCGCCTTGCCGTTCAGATCGTTGCGCCCGATGGCCTTCGAGTTCTCTTCCGTTTTACGCAAGACGTAATCTTCGCGCGCGTGGAAACGAGCTTCGGCGTCGGCTTGCGGGAACAAAGGCGTCGGGTCGCGTTCGCCGAGGAGCACTTCGCCGTTGCAGGCCGAAGCGTAAGCCATCAGATCGTTGTTCAAGCCTTCGTACCACTCCGGCCAGTTGTCGGAGATGTCCTTGTTCTGCGGGCAGACTTTGACGCCGCCCACGGCGTTGGCCGCCACGTTCCACTGGCAACCGTCCTGCCTGCCGTCCCAGTGGCAGAAGCCGCACGACTTTTGATTGTCGTCCGAATAGGCATCGGAGAAGAACCAGCGCAAGCCAACCTCTTCGTCCGTGGCGAACAAGCCCTGGCCGTGCGAGCCGTTCTTGGTCGGGTCGGGCGTCGAAGGCGTGACGCCGACGGCGAGGAAGCCCTGACGCTGCAAACGCCCGTTCGCGTCAACCGAGAGGAAAGAGACATCTTCGGTCTGCAAGTTGGCGACGAAGATGCGCGAGCCGTCGGGCGAGATTTCGACTCCCTGCGGCGTGATGCCGCCCGTCAGTTCGATCCCTGTCTCGGTTAAAATCTGCGAAGGGTCTGCCGGATTTTGATTGATGCGAAACGCTTCGACCTTCTCCGAATGGGCGTGCGTCACAAAGAGCATGTTGCCTTTGACCACCATCTGCTCGGGGCCGCTGCCGCGTATGATCTTCTGCGCGGCGGCGTGATCGCCGAGATCGACGTACTGGCCGGGCGTGACGAGTTGCGAGATGTCGCGATCTTTGTCCACGTAGCGATAGATGAAGAGATTGGTCGCCGTGTCGAAGATGTTCAACTCGCTGCCGATGTCGTCGAAGGTGGTGGCCTTCGTCTGGTCGGTCATGACGGGCGTGTAGCCGAGCGGCTGGCCGTTGTTTCTGATGACGACGCCCTGCGCGTTCTTCTTCGGCAAGCCGTGACCGGTCTCGCGTTCGTTCAACTTCGTGTTCGTCTCCTGCCCGGAGACGATGCCCCAACGTCCCGCGATCTTCACGTCGGTCGCCAGGCCGCCGACGGGCAAATTTTTCTTGAGCGTGTTGGCGTCGCCTTCGATGTCGATGGCGGCGATGGTGTGGCCGAGCGTGTTGGCGACGTAGAGGGTTTTGCCGTCCGCGCTGATGTCTAGATCGCGCGGGTTGGCGCGTTCGAGATCGGTCGAGCCGGTGGGGATTTCCGCGATGGGCACGAAGAAGGGGCCGGGTTCGACGCGGAAGGCGCGCACGATGTCCTTGAAGCGGTCGGTGATGTAGAGCCGCGTGCCGTTGGCGTTGAAGATGAGCTTCTCGCCGTAGAAGCCGGTCTCGAATTCGCCGACGACTTCATCCGTCGTCGTGTTGACGATGGTTGCGAAGTTGCCATACTGGTTGAGCACGACGAGGTACTGGCTCGCGTAGATCGAGCGATTGAGCGGCGCGACTTTCAGGCCGATGGGTCGCAAGCCCCGCGTCTGCCCGAAGGGGCGCAGGTCAATCCATTTCGAGACGGATTGGTTCGTGGTATTGACCACGGCGACGCGCCAGTCGGGGTAGCCTTCGCGACCGGGAAGCGTGACGTAGAGTTTGCGCCCGTCGGGCGCGAGCGTGAGTGCGCGCGGCTGGCTGCGGAAAGGCTGCTCGCGGTTCGGCCAGAATTGATTGCCGCTTTTGACGACGGGGTTGTTCGGGTCAATGCGCGTGCCGGGGTCGGGTCGCCCATCAATGTAGCCCGCGCCGTACATGATCTTGGTGAAGCGTTCGAGTCCGGCGCGGATGCCCGCCGGTTCCGCGCCGACGATATTCTTCACCGGGTCGCTGTTTGGGCCGGTGATGATGCGCCCGCGCGAGTCGGTCTTGACGGCGGTGATGAAGAAGCGCAGGTCGAAGGGCGCTTCTTCGGTCGGGGCGAGAATCTTGCGCTCGAAGGGCGCGGAGAGCGTTAAGTTTGATTGGCGGGCGCTGGCTGCTCCGGCGTGGAAGATGAACCACACGAAACCGCCGCAGACGGCTGCCGCGAGGACGGCGAATTTTACTTTGTTGCGCATGCTCAAAAAAACTCCTGCCAGTGGTTTGGCCTGCAAGTACAAGTTGAGAAAACGAGCGTCGTGCGCGTTTCGGGAAGGCGCGGGGCTGCTCAAAAACCGCGAAAGTTTGAACTCCGTTAGGGCAACGCTCATGCCAGCCCGCGCGGAGGGGAAAACCGGCCAAAAACAAGGCTTTTCTCATTAACGACGAACGGGAAGGCCGCTCGACCAGACCGTTGGCAAGTGCGAAAAAAGTATGCAGGGAGGCTACGGGGCGAGCTTAAGTTGTGTAAACTTTGAATTTAGTTGATAGTGCGAATGAATTATCCAGTGCGAAGCGGGTATGCAAGGGAAAAGCTCATAGCGGTCTTCATTTGAAAGAAAATAAGCCTTTCACCGCAGAGGCGCGGAGTTTACGCGGAGGGAGCGCGGAGAGTTGAATGGCAAACTCCCAGCGGTTCTCTGCGGCTCGGCTCCGCGCCTCTGCGGAGAAGGTTTTAGTTCTAAAGTCGCATGCGCGGGCGAGGAAACGTAACATTGTGTTAACAACTTTCGCCGGTTCAGTTCGTATTAAGTATTGAGATGAAAAAGACTAAATGGCCGGAAGTGGTAGACATCAAAAAAGGAGACTCTATGACGAGCAGCAAATACCTCATTGCGGGGATTGTGCTACTGATTATCGTGGTTTTGGTCGGGACGATGACGGCATACGCCAATATTGATTACGCGCAGGAGGGGACGGTCAAGGTCGTGACTTACTTTGGCCGCATCGAGCGAGTTTATACGCCCTCCGATGGCTGGTTCACGACGCTCGCGCCGGGGCGGGACAGTCATGAAGTCAACATCCGTTCGTTCACCGAAAGCGCGCCCGTGCGCGTGACGAGCAAGGACAACGCGGCCTTGAACGTCAACATTGACGTGACGGCTTACACCAACGCCGCGAAGGTCGAGGAGTATGTGCGCAAGTACAGTTTCGACGAGGCGGAGCGGCACAAGCGGCGCAGCGAGATTCTCAAGGGCTTGTTGCAGACCGAAGCGCGCAACGCCTTCTCCGAGTTTAACGCTTACGAGGTTTACGCGAATCAGGAACAGATTCAGAAACGCATCATTGATTCGCTCACGCCGCAACTCGCCAGCCAGTTGCAACTCGTGGTGGAAAGCGTGCAGATCGGCAACCCGGACTTCTTAGACGACCGCATCGAAGCGGCGGCCTCCGAAGTGGTCGCCAACGAAAAGCAGAAGCAGGCGGAAGAAGCCAAACTCGAAGCCGCCAAAATCTCTGCGCAGACGAAACAGATCGAAGCGGCCACCTTCGCCAATCCCGCGTTGCTCGAAATCAAGAAACTCGAACTCCAACTTGAGATCGAGCGCGCCCGCGCCGAAGGCATCAAGAACCATCAAGGCGCGCTGACGATCATGTACGGCGGCGGGCAGGGCGTGCAGTTGCAAGTTCCGGCGGGGAGGTGAAAAAGCGTCGATGAGATTTCTCGTAATGCTCTGGGCGGGCGTGGAGGTGTTGCAAATCTTCGTGATCGGCGTGCTGCTCGTCAACCAGCGTAAATTGCAGCGGCGACTCGAAGAGGGACAGTATTTCGCCACGCAACCCCCGCCGCGCTCGATAACGGAGGACAGCAATTGAACGCGACCGCAAACATGGCAGCAAACGCGACAACGGCGACAACGACGACGCTGGAAGTCTATACAGACGGCCAGTGTCCTCTGTGCCAGTGGATGCGCGCGCGCGTCGAGCCGTTCGACAAAGAAGGGAAACTCGAATGGCTCGACTTGAATTCGCCCGAAGCCCTGCGCCGCGCCGCGCCGCACACGCACGAAGAGTTGGCCGCGGAGATGTACGTGCGGCGCAAAGCGGACGGCGGGTGGGCGAAAGGCTTCTTCGCGTGGATCGAAGTCCTGCGCGTGCTGCCGCGCCTGCGCTGGCTGGGGCACGTCTTCGCCCGCTGGCCTTTCACCTCCCTCGGCCCCGTCTTTTACCGCCAACTCGCCAAACGCCGCTACCAACTCTTCGGCATCCCCCCGCCCTGCGACGAAACGGGCGTCTGCCAACTACATAAGAAGGGATGAAGGATGAGGGATGAGGGATGAAGCAGAGAAAGCACTCAAGCCAGTTGAATGCTTTTTCTGATTCATCCCTCATCCCTCATCCTTCATCCCTTAATTCCCGGCATCCATCCGGCCGCTCCGTGCATC
>DASYMM010000400.1:0-4203 GCA_036009085.1 Pyrinomonadaceae bacterium
GACCGGGACACTTGAACGCATCGTTGCCCGCGAGGATCGGATTCGCGGGGTTCTTCTCCCACGGACCGAGAAGTTTGCGCGAACGTGCGACGCCGATCATGTAGTTACATTCGCGCGCACAACAGAAGTTGCCCGAATAGAACATGTAAAACCAGCCGCCGCGACGCACCACCGCAGGGCCTTCGACCAGATCGCCATAAGGGAGCGTGGCGTGTTTCTCCCAAGCCTGATCGTTGCGGATCAACTCTTGCCGCTCGCCGACGAGACGCGTGCCGTCGTTTGATAGACGCTGCGCCCAGATGGGCGTCGGCACGCTTTTGCTGTTGCCGTCCTCTTTCCACAAAAGATAACGCTGCCCGTTTTCGTCTCTAACGGGGAAGCCGTCAATCGAGCCGACTTCCTGACACACGAGCGGGCCGTGATCCGTGTACGGCCCCTGCGGGCGTCGCGCCGTGGCGACGGCGACGCAGAGCGGGCCGTCCTTCTTCTTCGCCGTGTAATAAATGTAGAACCGACCGCGATCCACGGAAATCTCCGGCGCCCAGTAATTCCCGACCGACCACGCGGGACGCTTCTGAAAGACCGAACCGACGATGCGCCAGTTGACGAGATCGCGCGAGTGGAGGAGGGGAAACTCCGGCGCCCACTCGGAAGAGGTCGCCGCCGCCCAGTAATCCTGCCCCACGCGAATCACGGACGGGTCTGGATAATCGCCCGCCAGCGCGGGATTCGTGTAGCTTTGGCGCGGCAACTGTGCCGCGACGCTTCCCGCGCACGCCGCAAAGAGCGCGACGATGAAGGCTGCACGATAGAGCGCGCTTCTCACAGTTCGATTCGGCATCGATGATTTCCGTTCTCTCATTTGCATCTTTAAATTGACCCTCGTTCTATACAAAAATTGCTTTTAGCAAATAGGACTCACCACCGCAGACACAGAGCACACAGAGGACGCACAGAGAGTTGAGTGCTGTTTGTGCTGGATGCTTTTCTCTGTGCCCCCTCTGTGCTCTCTGTGTCTGCGGTGGTGAGTGCTTTGAGTTTCATTCTCACTCGCTAACTCCGAATCGCGTTCGCGCCGCTTCGCGTCTTTGCCTCGACGCTCGCGTCGCCGTCTTTCGTCGGGCGGACGGGCGCGCGGGCGGTTGAAGCGCGTGCGACGAGGTGCGTCGAGATGTGTATGTCCGTGCCCTGCTGCTCCGAGTGCTCGATGCTCGCGATGAGCGCTTCGACGGCGCGGCGTCCGAGTTCTTCGCGCGGCAAACTCACCGTGGTCAGCGGCGGCGCGGCAAGTTGTGCGAACGCGATGTCGTCGAAGCCGACGATGGACACGTCGCGCGGCACTTCAATGCCGCACTCGCGAAACTCCTGCATCACGCCGAGCGCCATCATGTCGTTGGCGACCACCACGGCGGTCGGCATCTCGTCGCCGCGCTCCATCAACGCACGCGCCGCGCGTCGCCCGCCGTCGAGTTTGAAATCGCCGTCGTAAATTTGCGGCGCGGCTTCGGGCAGGTGGCGCGCGAGCGACGCGCGAAAAGCGTCGAGCCGCTTCTCCGCCGAACGCAAATGGCGCGGCCCGCCGACGAAAGCGATCTCTCGATGACCGAGCGCGCAGAGGTGCGCGATGGCCTCTTCGATCCCCGTGCCGTAATCCACGACGATGTTGTTCATGCACTGCCCCGCGCTGCCGAGATCGAGGAAGACGACGCAGACGCGCCGCCGCGCCAGTTTCTCCACGAGCGCGGTGTCGAGTTCCGAAGTCATCAGAGCGACCCCGGCCACCTTGCGCTCGATCAAACGCTGCATGTAGCTCGACGTGCGCGCGGCCTCGTAGTTCGTGTTCGACAGGATCAAATCGTAGCCGCGCTCGAAGGCCGCCGTCTCGATTGATTTGACGAGTTCGGGAAAGAACGGGTTCGAGATGTCGGAGATGATCAGGCCGAGCGTGGTGCTGCGCCCCGAAGCGAGTTGGCGCGCGTGCGCGTCCGGGTAATAGCCGCACCGCTCGATGGCGCGCTCCACACGCTCGCGCGTCTCGTCCGACACAAACCTCGTCTTGTTGATGACGTGTGAGACGGTCGCCGTCGAAACGCCCGCCTCCCGCGCCACATCTTTAATTCGCATGGGTTTGGAGGGATGAGGGATGAGGGATGAGGGATGAATGAAAGCAATAACTCGCTTGAGTGTTTTTCTTATTCATCCCTCATCCCTCATCCCTCATCCCTAATTTCCTTCGCTCCTTCGCCCGCCGCCGAGACGTAGATGTTCGGAGTCTGACCGGTGGCGGCGGTGTATTCGCGCGTGATCGTGTCGCTGAACTCCGTGAGTGCGGCGCGGCGGACGAGGTTGACGGTGCAGCCGCCGAAGCCGCCTCCGGTCATGCGCGCGCCGAGCGTGGCCTCTGTCATGGACATTGCGATCTCAACCAGCGCGTCGAGTTCGCGGCAACTGACTTCGTAGTCGCGGCTGAGCGAGGCGTGACTGGCGAGCATCAGTTGTCCCATCTCCGCGAGTTGCCCGTTCGTCAAAGCATCTGCGGCGGCGAGCGTGCGCGCGTTCTCCGTCACCACGTGGCGGCAGCGTCGCCCGACCGTTTCCGGCAGCGCGCCGCCGTACTCCCGTAAATCCCCCTCGCTCACATCGCGCAGCGCGCGGATGCCGTGCAAGCCCATGCGCCGCAGCAACTCCACGCCCTGTTCACACTCCGCGCGCCGCGTGTTGTACTCGGAAGCCGACAGTTCGTGCTTCACGCGCGAATCGCAAATGGCGATGACGGTCTCGGTCGTGTCAACCGGGATCGCACGTGTCTCAAGCGTGCGGCAGTCAATCAGGAGCGCGTGCCCCGCCTGTCCGAGCGCGGCGATGAATTGATCCATGATGCCGACCTTCGCGCCGACATACGTGTGCTCCGCTTCCTGCCCTGCGAGCGCGAGTTCGACCCTGTCAACTTCGACGCCCGCGACGGACGCGAGCGCGAGTCCGGCGGAGACTTCGAGCGCGGCTGAGGACGACAGCCCCGCGCCTACGGGCACGTCCGAAGAGATGGCGAGGTCAGCCCCGCCGAGGCGCACGCCGCGTCGTTCCAGAGCGTGCGCGACGCCTTCGACGTAATCGAGCCAGATGCCCCGCTCGCGCTCGCCCGGCGCGTCCAAGTCGAACTCGGCGTGCTCGTCCACGTTCAAAGAATAGATACGCACGCGGCGGTCGTCTCGCGCGCGGGCGGCCACGCACGTCTCCCTGTCAATCGCCATCGGGAGCACGAAGCCCTCGTTGTAGTCCGTGTGCTCGCCGATCAGGTTGACGCGACCGGGCGCGCGAAACAGGCGCGGCGCGTCCACGTGCGTGCCGTACAAATCCTCGAAGGCGCGACTGAGCGCGGCGCGGTCAATCACCGCTCCCCTCCTCTCTCGGCGGCGACGACTTTTCGCCAGCCCCTCTGTCGCCGCTGCTGCCGGCAGTGCCGGCGGCGCGCTCGTTCTGCCAGACGACCGGCTCGACGCGGTCGCGCAGTTCGGCGGCTTTCACTTCGGCGAGCGTGTCGTTGATGAACATGCCTGCGCCCGTCTCGCTGCCCGCCAGATACTTGAGTTTGGTCGCCGTGCGCAGCGGCGGGTAGAACTCGATGTGGAAATGATAATGGTCGTAATTCGCGCCGTCCGTGGGTCGCTGGTGCAAGACCATCATGTAGGGGAACGAGAGGTTGAAGAGTTTATCGTAAGCGACGAGGACGGTTTTCAGGATCGAGGCGAGCGCGCGTTGCTCGTCTGCGCCGAGGTCGGTCAAAGCTTGCAGGTGGCGCGTGGACGTGATGTGCACCTCGTAAGGGTAGCGCGCGAAGAACGGGATGTAAGCCGCGAACGCGTCGTTCTCGGCGACGATGCGCCGCCCGTCGCGCCTCTCTTCGACGAGTATGTCGCAGAGCAGGCAACGCCCCGTCTCGTCCATTTGAGCGCGATACTGTTCGAGTTCCGTCTTGATGCGCGGGGGGATGAAGGGGTACGCGTAAATCTGGCCGTGCGGGTGATGGAGCGTGACGCCGATGGCCTCGCCTTTGTTCTCGAAGATGAAAACGTATTCGGCAAACTCGCGCGCCGAGAGTTCGCGAAAGCGATCCGTCCAGACCTGTATGAGTTGGTAAATTTGTTCGACGGGTTCCGTGGCGAGCGTCGAAGTATGTCGCGGCGTATAGACGATAACTTCGCA
>DASYMM010000401.1:0-10155 GCA_036009085.1 Pyrinomonadaceae bacterium
CACATCCCTGCGGGTCAGGAGTTGGAGAACACGCCTTACCCGAAGGCGGGCGACCCGAACCCCGTCGTCAAACTCGGCATCGTCAACGCCTCCGGCGGCGCGACGCGCTGGGTGGACACCTACAAGTACCTCCCGACCGAACTTTTGATCACGCGCGTCGGTTGGACGCCCGACAGCCGCCGGGTCATCTTCCACGCGCAGGATCGCGAACAGAAGATGCTCGACCTCAATCTCGCCAACGCTTCGGACGGCAAGACCACGACTCTGTTCCACGAAGAGACGAAGGCTTGGGTCGAAGCGAAAGACGACAACCCGCGCTTTTTGAAAGACGGCTCGTTTCTCTGGCTCAGCGACCGCAGCGGCAGGCAGCATCTCTATCACTACGCGGCGGACGGCAAGTTGATCCGTCAGGTGACGGACGGCCCGTGGGAGATTCGTTCCGTCCTCGGCGTGGACGAAGCGAAAGGCTTCATCTATTTCAGAGGCACGGAGCACAGTCCGGTTGCGACGAACGCTTACCGCATCAAGTTGGACGGCACGGAGCGCACGCGCCTCACGACGCTCGCCGGTTCGCATCAAGTGGATTTCAACCCGACCTTCACGTACTACGTACACTACTGGACAGACCTCAACACGCCGACGCAGGTGCGTCTCTTCGACGCCAACGGCAAACTCGTGCGCGTCCTCGCGGAGAACAAAGTTCCCGCGCTCGCTCAGTACAAACTCGGCAAGGCCGAACTGATGCAGGTCAAGACGCGCGACGGCTTCACGATGGAAGCGTTGATGATTCGCCCGCCGGACTTCGACCCGTCGAAAAAATATCCTGTCATGTCGTTCACCTACAGCGGGCCGCAGGCCGCGCAGGTGCGCGACGCGTGGGGCGGCTCGGCCTACCTGTGGCACCAGCTCTTAGCGCAGAAGGGCTACATCATCTGGATTTGCGACAACCGCACGGCGAGCAACAAGGGCGTGGAATCGGCTTGGCCGGTCTATCGCAACTTCGGCGAGTTGGAGTTGCGCGATCTGGAAGACGGCGTCTCCTGGTTGAAGTCGCAGCCCTACGTTGACGGCTCGCGCATAGGCATCTGGGGCTGGAGCTACGGCGGCTTCATGACCTCCTACGCGCTCACGCACAGCAAGAGCTTCAAGATCGGCATCGCGGGCGGCACGGTCGCCGACTGGCGCGATTACGACAGCATCTACACGGAGCGTTACATGGGCACGCCGCAGAACAACCCGGAAGGCTACCGCAAGGCTTCGCCGCTCTACAGCGCGAAAGACCTGAGCGGAAAAATCCTGCTCATCCACGGCCTGATGGACGACAACGTCCACGTCCAAAACACGATCCAGTTCGCCTACGAACTACAGAAGGCCGGAAAGCCGTTCCAACTCATGCTCTACCCCAAGTCGCGCCACGGCGTGACAGACCCGCTCCTTGTCAAACACATGCGCCAGATGATGACGGACTTCATCTTGCAAAACCTCTAAACCTTGAGGAAAGGGAAAAGGGGAAGGGGTCAAGGTAAAAACAGGAAGCGGGGCGCAACAACTGAATGTTGCACTCCGCTTTCGTTATTAGCAGCCCTACTTATGACGAAAGCACGCCTGCTTTTACCGTGAGCAGGCGCGCTTTCGTTATCAGCAGACTTGCTTACGACGATAGCAGCCCTGCTATCGTCGTAAGCAAAACTACTTAGAGCTAAATTTGGCCTGCTTTCGTCGTAAGCAAGTCTGCTTTTGCCGTAAGCAGGCGTGCTGATAACGAAAACAGGCCGGATAAAGGCGCAAATTGAAGAATAAAGGGCTGAGAGTGCGGAAGCGTTAGACTTCGGTTCTTTCGCCCTTCCCCGTTTTTATCTCCTCTGGCAGCGCGGGCAGAAGTACGTGGAGCGTCCGGCGTGTGTGATGCGTCGGATCGGGGCGCGGCAGGCGGGGCAGGGTTCGCCCTCGCGGTCGTAGACGCGCCAGCGTCTGTTAAAACCTCCATCGTAATAGCTGCCGTCAATGTTCTCCGGGTCAACATTCATGGTCGAGCCGTGTGCGATGGATTCGTTGAACACGTCGAGGATGGCGCGATGCAGGCGCGGCAGGCGACGCACGGAGACTTCCGCGGCGGGACGAAAAGGATTTATGCGCGCGAGAAACAGTGCTTCGGCGGCGTAGATGTTGCCGAGACCCGTCACCTTCGTCTGGTCGAGCAGCGTCTCTTTCAGAGTGCGGCGCGTGCGGGCAAAGGTCGCGCGCAGGTAGGCGGGCGTGAAGTCGCCGGAGAAGGGTTCGGGCGCGAGCAGGCGCAGTTCTTTCGTATCGAAGAGTTCGGCCGCGCCGCAGAGTTTCATCATCCCGAAGTGGCGTTGATCGGAGAAGACGAGCCTGCGTTCGTCGTCCAGATAGAAGACGGCGTGCGTGTGCTTCGGCAACTCCGTTTCGAGCGGCAGGAGCGAAAACCTTCCCGTCATGCGCAGATGCGCGATCAGGACAAGCCCGCCTTCCAACTCGAACAACACGTGCTTGCCGCGACGCGTGACGCGCTCGATGCGACGCCCGCGCAGTCGCCGCGCAAACGCTGCGGGCGGCGTCTCCGGCGCAAGCCCCGCGCGCAAAAGTTTGGCCGCCACGACGCGCCTCGAACCGACGAGGCCGTCGAGCGCGCGTGCGACGAGTTCTACTTCTGGAAGCTCTGGCATAAAGAAGAGATGTTAGATGCTGGATGTCAGATGTTAGTAAACGCAGTGAGCCGGTCTGTTAGTAACTGAAGTCAGCTAGTCCGCGAGGCAGAGTGAAAACCAGCATCTAACATCTAGCATCTAACATCTACATTTGCCGCCATGGCACAGCCTTCGTCGAGCAATTCGTTCATCTTCGCAACGGACGTGGCTTCCGCGTAGATGCGCAGGACGGGTTCCGTGCCCGACTGGCGGAAGAGGAGCCACGATTCGTCGCCGAAGGTGAGTTTCACCCCGTCCAGATGCGAGTAGCCGTGGATGGTGTAGCCCGCGATCTCTTCGGGCGGCGCAACGGATAGCGACTCGATTAAGCTCAGCCCGCGCGCCATTTCGATGTGCAAATCGCGCCGCCCGAAATAGAACTCGCCAAACTCGCGGTGCATCTCGCGCACCAACTCCGAAGGCGACTTGCCCGCCGCCACAATCGTTTCGAGCAGCAAGAGCGAGTTTAAAATTCCGTCGCGTTCCGGGATGTGACCTTTCACGCCGACGCCGCCCGATTCCTCCGCGCCGATCAAAATGTCTTCGCGCAGCATGAGGTCTGCCACGTACTTGAAGCCGATGGGCGTCTCGTGAAGTTTCAGGTTGTGCGCGGCGGCGATGCGCTTGGTGAGCACCGATTGCGAGAAGGTGCGAACGACGCCGCCCGTCATGCCTCTTTGGCGTACGAGATGCAGCAGCACGAGCGGGACGACTTCGTGCATCGTCATCGTCTCGCCCAGTTCGTTGACCGCGCCGACGCGGTCTGCGTCGCCGTCCGTCGCAAGGCCGACGAGCGCGCCCGCCTCGCGCACGCGCTCTCGCAAGGGCGCGAGGTTCTGCTCAATCGGTTCGGGATTGACGCCGCCAAACTGCGTGTCGCGCCCGCCGCGAATCGTCTCGACCTCAAGCGCGCCGCCACGCAAAAAACTCTCCACCCAACAACCGCCCGACCCGTGCATCGGATCAACCACGACGCGCCCCTTCGCGCCGCGCAACCTTTCGAGGTCAACATACGACGCGATCTGCGCGCGGTAGCTTGCGATTGAATCTTCAAGGCCGCCGCGCATCGCCCCGGTTAAGTCGCTGCGGCGCGGCGTCTGCGCGTCGACGAGCGCCTCGACGGCGGCGGTCGTCTCACGCGTCGCGCTGCCGCCCCACGGCGCTTTGATCTTGAAGCCGTTAAACTCCGCGGGATTGTGCGAAGCCGTGATCACCACGCCGCCCGCCGCCCCGCGCTCGCGCACCGCCCAGGAGACGAGCGGCGTCGGCACGTCGGAGTCGAACAACGCCACCGTGATTCCGTTGCCCGCCAGAACTTCCGCCGCGCTCTCGGCAAACTTCTCCGACAAAAAACGCCGGTCGTAACCGACGACGACTTGCGGCGTCGCCTCGTTCGCGCGCGTGGCCGGTTGCGCGTCTTGTTGCTGCCCGTTGATGAAGTCTGCGTAGGCTTGCGCCACGCGTTCGAGGTTGGCGAAGGTGAACTCGTGCGCGATCAGCGCGCGCCAGCCGTCCGTGCCGAAGCGGATCGGCTTGCGCGGGATGCGTTCATGGATCAAGCGTCCGCTCATAACGCGCCGCCGGTCTGCGTGTAATCGGTGAGGGAAGTCTTGTCGCCGAGCACCGCGCCCGCGCCGACGCGCGCCTCGCGCCCGACGTGGCAGCCGCGCCCGATGATGGCGTTTGAGATTTGCGCGCCACCGCTGATGCGCGCGTGCGACCAGACGACGGAATTTTCGATTCGCGCACGCTCGTCAACGTAGCAACCCTGTCCGAGCACGGAGTTGATCACCTGCGCGCCCGGTTTGACGATGCAGCCGTCGGCGATGAGCGAGCGTTCGTCAATCTCCGCGGCGGTGGCCGACTCGAAATCGCCCCGCCGTTCGGCGAGATTAACGTGGCTCACGCGCCCCGCCAGCAAGTCGTGATGCACTTGCAGGTAACGCTCGGACGTGCCGATGTCGATCCAGTAAGTTTCGCGCGGGATGTGCGCGTAGAAGGCTTCGCCGCGACGAAGCAGGTCGGGGAAGAGTTGGTACTCAAAAGAATAATTTTCGCCCGCCGGAATCGCGTCGAGCACGCGCGGTTCGAGCACGTAAGTCCCTGCGTTGATCGTGTTGACGCTGATCTCGTCGGGCTTCGGTTTTTCCAGAAAGCGACGCACGCGCCCGTCCGCTTCGGTTTCAACCAGCCCGTACGCGCTCGGATTTTCGACCGGCGCGAGCACGAGCGTCGCCGCCGCCTGTCGTTCGTTATGCTCGCGGATGACGGCTTCGAGGTCGAGGTCGGTCAGGATGTCGCCGTTGAAGACGACCGTTGGCTCGCGGATCAACTCTTCCGCGAACTTGTACGCGCCCGCCGTGCCCATCGGCTGCGGCTCGACCGTGTACTTGATCTTCACGCCATGCTCCGAGCCGTCGCCGATGAGTTGTTCGATCTTGTGCGGCTGGTAGGAGAGCGAGAGCGTGATGTCTGTGATCCCCGCGTTGCGGAGCGTGTCAATCTGGTAGAGCAGAAACGAGCGATTGCAGATGGGGACGATGGGCTTCGGCGTGTAAACCGTGAGCGGGCGGAGCCGTGTGCCTTTGCCGCCTGCGAGAATGAGTGCCTGCATGTAATTTAGAAAAGGACGAGACGTGAAATAGTTTAGCGTTTGTTGCCGCTTCGGGCGCGACGGAGTCTAACACTCGCACGCGCCCGTTGCCAATCGAGCGTTGCCCGCCCGCGCGAGTCCTTAGCTTGACTCTCTTTACTCCCAACAACGTATAATCGTTGCTACAGTGACAAGTGACGAGTGACAAGTGACAAGTTAAAGCTGCTTGTCTTAACCTTGCCACTTGTCACTCGTCACTTGTCACTGTCGTTGGCACTTGTCACTGAATTTTAAGGAGTTGATATGCCGGATAATACGGAAGCGGTCATCATTAGCGCGGCGCGGACGCCGACGGGGAAATTTCAGGGAGCGTTGAAGGATTTTTCGGCGACCGATTTGGGCGCGATAGTCGTGCGCGAGAGCGTGAGGCGCGCGGGCGTAGCCGTGGAGGATGTGGACGAAGTGATCATGGGATGCGTGGTGCAGGCGGGCGTCGGGCAGAATCCGGCGCGGCAGGCCGCGCTCAAGGGCGGCATTCCGTTCGGCGTCTCGGCGGTGACGATCAACAAGGTCTGCGGGTCGGGTTTGAAGTCCGTGATGATGGCGGCGCAGGGGGTGAAACTCGGCGACTCGCAGATCGTCGTCGCGGGCGGCATGGAATCAATGTCGAACGCGCCGTATCTTTTGCCGAAAGCGCGCGAAGGCTATCGCCTCGGCAACGGCACGCTCGTTGACGCGATGATTCACGACGGGTTGTGGTGCGCGTTTGAAAATTATCACATGGGCAACACGGGCGAGGTCGTCGCCGAACGCTACCACGTGACGCGCGCGGAGCAGGACGAGTACGCGCTGAACTCGCACCGCAAGGCTGCGGCGGCGATCAAGGCGGGCAAGTTCAAAGACGAGATCATCCCCGTCGAGATTCCGAACAAGAAAGGCGCGCCCGTAATTTTTGACACGGTCGGAGCCGTGCGCGAAGACACTTCGCTCGAAGCTCTCGCCAAACTCAAGCCCGCGTTCAAGAAGGAAGGTGGGACGGTGACGGCGGGCAACGCGCCGGGCGTCAACGACGGTGCCTCGGCGGTCGTCGTCACGTCGCTTGAGCGCGCGCGTGCGCTCGGCGTCGAGCCGCTGGCGCGCATCGCGGCGCAGGCCACTTCCGGGATTCAACCGGAACTCGTGATGATGGCTCCGGTCGAAGCGATCCGCAAAGTCCTGAAGAAGGCCGGGTGGAGTTTGAACGAAGTTGATTTAATCGAACTCAACGAAGCGTTCTCCGTGCAAGCGGTCGCCATCATGCGCGAACTCGAACTCGATCCGGCGAAGGTGAACGTCAACGGCGGCGCGGTCGCGCTCGGCCACGCCATCGGTCAATCGGGTTCGCGCCTGTTGACCACGGTCCTTTATGAGATGAAACGACGCAACGCACGACGCGGCTTGTGCGCGCTCTGCCTCGGCGGCGGGAACGCCGTGGCGATGGCGGTGGAGAGCTTATGACACCTGCGGAACACAACAAGACTCTGGGCATCTGTCATCTCGCGTATGGCGGGTTTTTCATGCTGCTGATGCTTGCCATGCTCTTCTTCATGTGGGCGGTCTTCAGGACGATTCCGCCGCCTCCGGGACGACCTGACGCAAACTTCCCCCTCGTCATCATGCCGATCTTCTTCATCTTCATGTTGATCTACTCGGCGATTTTCGCTGTGCCCTCGGTCATCGCGGGCTACGCGATGTTGAAGCGTAAGCAGTGGGCGCGGATTGCGAGCATCGTCGCGGCGGTGATGGAGACGATGAGTTTTCCGTTCGGCACAGCCGTGGCCGTCTATTCCTTCTGGTTCATGTTCAGCGACGCGGGCAAGAGTCTGTACGACAAAACATACGCGCGCACCGACCCGGCGCGGCCTTATGCCTTGCACGACTCGCCGCCACAACCTGCGTCCGACTGGAACGCGCAGACGAGTTTCGGGCGCGAGCGCGAATGCGCGCCGCCCGCCCAACCGCCGGATTGGCGCAGTCAATGATTCCCGGCGCGGCCAATAATTTTTTCGGGGGAAGTTAAATAGTGACAGAGACAATCGGCGTGATCGGCGCAGGGACGATGGGCAACGGCATCGCGCAGGTGGCGGCGCGCGCGGGCTACACGGTCGTCATGCGCGACGTGCAGGAGGAATTTTTGGAGCGCGGCCTGCGGAGCATTGATCGCAGCCTGCAACGCGACGTGGACAAAGCGCGTCTTGCCGAAGCGGAGAAGCGCGCCATCATCGAACGCATCACCGCGACGACCGACATGAACGCGCTCAAAGATGCAGCCTTCGTGGTCGAAGCCGTGACGGAAAATTTCGCGGTTAAAGCGGAAATCTTCCGCGCGCTCGACGAGTTGGCGCAACCCGAAGCCATCCTCGCCTCCAACACTTCTTCCATCTCGATCACCAAGATCGGCGGCGTGACGCGCCGACCCGACAAAGTGATCGGCATGCACTTTATGAATCCCGTCCCCGTGATGAAACTCGTGGAAGTGATTCGCGGCATCGCGACCTCCGACGAGACATATCAGCGCACGCACGCGCTGACGGAAAAACTTGAAAAGATTCCGCTCGAATGCAACGACTCGCCGGGCTTCGTCTCCAATCGCGTCCTGATGCCGATGATCAACGAAGCGATCTTCGCGTTGTACGAAAACGTCGCCACACGCGAATCAATTGACGGCATCATGAAACTCGGCATGAATCACCCGATGGGGCCTTTGACGCTCGCCGATTTTATCGGCCTCGACGTGTGCCTCGCGATCCTGAACGTGCTGCACGAAGAACTCGGCGACCCCAAGTATCGCCCTTGCCCCCTGCTCAAACGTTACGTTGACGCCGGATGGCTCGGTCGCAAATCCGGGCGCGGATTTTATAACTACAGTGACAAGTGACGAGTGACGGGTGACAAGTTAAAACAGAAAACCTGTCGCTCAAACTTGTCTTAATTCTTGCTCGTCACTTATCACTCGTCACTCGTCACTGTTTTAAAGATGCGAAGAAGTTTTCAAGAGATACGTTGCCAGCGTTGCCGTGCGGCGAACCCGATTGGCGAGGAGTTGTGCGGGCGTTGCGGGACGCGTTTGATGCTCGTGGTCGAGCCTTCGACGCTGCGTTTTGAAGAGGAAGCGGCGGCGCGCGGGCAGAACGAGGGGCAACTGGTCGAGCGCATATCGCTGCTGGAAAATAATCTCCTGCGTTTCGCCGAGCGGCTCGAAAAGGGCTTCGAGTTGTTGTTGAAGCAATCGCAGATCGCGCTGTCGGATCACACGTTGCTCGAAACCTTGATCGCGCTGCTGGAAGAGACCGGACTCGTCGATCAACAAAAGTTGAACGAGTTGTGGCGGGCTGCGCTGGCCGGGGAGAAGGCGGGCGATAAGCAACAGAGCACGCTTGAGTTTTTGCGCGCGAGCATCGTGGAAGATTATCAGGGGGCGGAGAAACAACTCTTTTCCGAACTGGTGGGGCAGGGGTTGCAATCCCTCGCCGACGGGAAAACGGCGCGCGCCAAACGTGAGTTGGAACGCGCCGCCGCGCTCGCGCCCACGCACGCGACGCTCAATTTCATCATCGGCCTGCAATTCTTCCGCGAAGGCAAATTCACGCTCGCGCGCGTCTATCTCGAACGCGCGAACGAAGCCCAACCGGAGAGCACGCAGGTCTATCTGCTGCTCGGCATAGCCGGTGGCGACGAGGGCGACATCGAGCTTGCGCGGAAGTTGCTAAACGCGGCGATTGAGGCGCGCGGTGCGTCATACGCGGCGCATTACGCGCTCGGACGCCTGCTCGCTTTGGAAGACGACTGGAAGGGCGCGCTCGTGCATTTCAAGGGCGCGCTGGCCGCCAAAACGTGCGCCGAGGCGCATTACGTTGTGAGTTTAACGCTCGTGCGTCTGGGGCGGCAGCGCACCGCGCTCAGGCACGCCAACAAGGCCATTGAGGCGGACGAAAACTACGCCGCAGCGTTTCAACTGCTCGGCTTCATCCAAGAGCAACTGGGCGCGTCGAAGTCCGCGAAAAAAGCGTTTGCGACGGCGCGTGCGCTCGGCGAGGGCGGCGGTAAGGCGAGGCGTGGGGCGAAAAAACGGCGGGCGGGTGTGTCGGCGAACCAGTCGGCGAGCGGGTCGCCTGATGTGTCGGAAGAGACGTTGATGCACGCGTTTTTCGGCGCGTCGCGTCACAGGCAAAAACGGTTGCTCACGGGCGGCGACAAACGGCTCGCCGAAAGTTTACGGGAAGATGCGCTGGCGGAAGTCGGCTTTGGCACGTTGACACCCGCGCATTGACCGCTATAATTGCTCCTTTTGCGTGCGCCGCCGGTTTTCGGCTGTGCGCGCCTATCGGGGACGAACGATGCGGATTGAGGCAGATAAACTGAAAGAAGCGAGCACGCCGTTCGCCTATGTTTACGCGCCCGACGAACTGCCGCTCGAAGACGACTTGCTGCGTCTCGCCTCGGAAGCGAAGTTGGAGATGCGCGCGAGCAAAAGGCGCGAGCAGGTTCGCTTGCAGGGCAAAATCAACGCCGCGGTCGAGGTTCGTTGCGACCGTTGCCTCGCGCCAATCGTGCTTCCGGTGGACGCGGACTTTGATGTCGCCTACATCCCGGCCGAACTCGAAGCCGACGCGCCGGAGGCTGCGGAATTGCAGGCCGACGACCTGAACTTCGCCGTCTACCAAGGCGACGAACTCGACATTGACGAACTGGCGCGCGAGCAACTGCTTCTGGCTCTGCCCGCGCGCCAACTCTGCCGCGAGGATTGCAAGGGCTTATGCCCGACCTGCGGCGCGGATTTGAACACACAGGAATGCCAGTGCGACCAGCAGGACA
>DASYMM010000402.1:0-15752 GCA_036009085.1 Pyrinomonadaceae bacterium
CTATCTCAGATGTGCCCTAAAGGTTCCTGACCTCAGCCCGTGGCAATTTACGGGGTAGCCATCTAACTTTCTCAAACGACCTCAACCTCAGCCGGGAGAAAAAATGAGCGACATCATCAAAGTCCTGTTTCTGGCAGCGAACCCCGTGGATACTGGCCCCCTTCGTTTGGGCGAAGAAGCCCGCGAGATCGAACTACAGATAGAACTCGGGTCAGCCCGTCATAGGTTTGAGTTTGTCCAGCACCATGCGCTGAGGGTGAGCGACCTCCAACGCGCGCTGCTCAAGCACAAACCCCACATCGTCCACTTCAGCGGTCATGGAAGCACCGCCGAGGAGATCGTGCTGGAAGATCATCTGGGAAAGAGCAAGCAGGTTAGCCGGCAAGTCATCGCAGACTTGTTCAGAATCCTTAAAGATAATATACGCATCGTCGTCCTCAACGCCTGCTTTAGTAAAGGGCAGGCCGAAGCCCTCAGCGGCACCATAGATTACACCGTCGGCACCAACAAGGCGGTCGGAGATAAGGCCGCCATCGCCTTCGCGTCGGCCTTCTACCTCGCGCTGGCCTTTGAACGCTCCGTGCAGGACGCGTTCGATCTGGCGTGCGTGGAGATCGGACTGCGAGGTCTGGCCGGGGCTGACACGCCGGAGATGTTCATTCGTGAAAGCGTTGACGGGCAAGAGTCGTTTCTCAGCCAGAAGGACGTGATCGGCAGGGGCTACGTAGATAAGCTGAAGCCTGCGCTGGAACACATCGTCGCGGGCACCTCGACCGAAGAAGAGAGGCGGGTCGTCAAGCGCGGCATCGCTAACGGCAGCGTCTTGCTTGAGTCGCTTGAAGGAGGCGCGGAGAGCATCGCAGACATCGGCGAAGCCGTTGACGCCGCCGGTGAAAGCAGGTCTGTGTCCGTCGAATTAAGCCCCACCACCTACGTGCGGATTCAGGAAGAGCTCTATCCGCCGCCGCCCGGACTCGCGCCGCCGCTCCCCGGCCTCTCCGTCGTCGGGCGCGAAGAATCTCTCAAAGAGTTGAAAAGTCTCGTCGGCGTCGGCGGGGATGCCCGGTCAGGACACACCCTGACGGTAGTGCGCGGCTGGCCGGGGGTCGGAAAAACAACGCTGGTTGGCGTCGTCGGGCGCGACTCCGATGTGAAGCAGACCTTCCACGACGGCGTGCTCTGGGCTTCTCTCGAACAAAAGCCCGAACTCTTGTCCACGCTCGCGGCGTGGGGACGCGCTTTAGGCACTGACGACCTGTTAAAGGCTCCCACGTTACAGGAGGCGACCGACAGGCTCGCAGCCCTGTTGCGCCACAAACGAATGTTGCTGATCGTAGATGACGTGTGGGACACCGCGCACGCCTGGCCGTTCCTACAGGTCAGTTCCGACACCAACTGCGCGCTGCTGATCACCACGCGCCTGACGAGCGTGGCCGAGGCGTTGCAGGCCGGTGAAGATAGAACCTACCTGCTGCCCGTGCTGACCGAAGAGAATGCGCTCATCCTGCTCCACAATCTGGCTCCGGCCATCGTCAAAGAGCACCCGGACGAATGCCTTGAGCTTGTCCGCGACCTCGAATGCCTGCCCCTCGCGCTCCACGTCGCGGGACGCCTGTTGAAGGCCGAAGCCAAGATGGGATTCAACGTGATTGATTTGATCAACGGCATCCGTGCAGGGGCTAAGCTCCTTCCCGAACCCGCCCCGATAGACCGCGCCGAGGGGGCGACCCTCCCGACCGTCTCCGCGCTGCTACAGCGAAGCACGGATCAACTCGACGAAGCGACGCGCGACTGTTTCGCATACCTCGGCGTTTTCGCCCCCAAGCCTGCAACCTTCGACCTCGAAGCGATACAGGCCGTCTGGCAGACGAACGACCCTAAACCCATCGTGCGCAAGTTGGTCGGCCACGGGCTATTGGAGCCGGTCGGCCTCGGGCGTTTCCAGATGCACGCCCTACTCGTTCAGCACGCCGGTTCACTGCTCACATAGCAACTCTCGTAGGCGCGCCCGGCGGCGACCACCCTCCGAGACCATTGATGCCAGTTCGATGTGATCGCTTAATTCGCCGTCTATCCTCGTCCGGGCACTTGCCGCGATGTCCTCGTCTGACGCGCGGTTTTCCGCCCGACCCTTTATTCCTCCCGCTATAACTATGCCGGATATTCGTGAAGCTCATCTGCGGCATGCACATTATTATTTGAACGTGCTTCGCAAAGCATACGAGTTGTATGCACAGGGCGGCGGGGCAATGGGAGAGGGACTGGAGCTATTCGATAAAGAACGCGGCAATATTCAAGCGGGGCGAGAAGGGGCTAAGCAGCATTTCACCGTAGATCGTCAAGCGGCGCAGTTATGCAACGCTTACCCTAATATCGGAGCTTATCTACTCGACCTTCGCCAGCACCCGCTTGAGCGCATCGAATGGCTGGAAGACGCTGTCTCTGCCGCCAGACTATTAGAACACCGGCAGGGCGAAAGCTCGTCGCTCTGCAACCTTGGCGCGACGTTTGCGGATTTAGGCGACACAGGCCGCGCCATTCAGTTTTACGAGCAGGCGTTAGCCATTGATCGCAGCCTCGGCGACCGTCAGGGCGAAAGCGTGCTGACCGGAAATCTCGGCGCGGCATACGCGGCCATAGGTGAAGCGCGGCAGGCGATACAATATTACGAACAATACCTGGAAGTGGCTCGCGAGTTTGCCGACCTGAGAGGCCAGAGCAATGTGCTCAACAATCTCGGCGCAGCTTACGAAGTGCTCGGCGACACCGGGAAGTCTCTGGAATATTGCGAGCAAGCCCTGACCATCGCCAGAGAGATCGGGGAGCGACGGGCTGAAGCTAATGCGCTTGGCAACATGGGTCTGGCTTACGCGGCTAGGGGAGAGACGCGCCGCGCCATTGAATGTTACGAAGATGCCCTCGCCCTCAACCGCGTGCTCGGCGACCGGCACGGTGAAGCCGTCACACTGGGTAATCTCGGCATCTCCTACAAAAATTCGGGAGATGTCAATCGCGCCCTTGAATGTTTTGAACTGTCGCTCACCATCGCACGTGAGACGAACAACCGGCGCGGAGAAGGCGTCGCGCTTGGTAATCTGGGCGTCGCCAACAGGTTGTTGGGGCGGACGAGCGAAGCCATCGAATTGTTTCAACAGGAACTTACAATCTCTCTCGAACAGGGCGACCGGCGCGGGCAAAGTATGGCGTTGGGCAATCTGGGGGCGACTCATGCCGACCAGCGCGAGATCGAACGCTCCATCGAGTATTACGAGCAGGCGTTAGCCATTAGCCGGGAGCTTGGACACCGCCCGCTCATGGCTCTGCTGTTAAGTAATCTGGGCGCGGTCTATGCACATCTGGGCGAGATAGAACGCCCCTTTGACTGCTATCAGAAGTCGCTGGACATCTCCCGCGAACTCGGCGACCGGCAGACCGAAGCCGCCACACTCTTCAACATGGGTTTGACCTGCGACAAGTCAGGTGAGGCAAAGCGTGGGATTGAATTCTACGAACAAGCTCTCGTCATTTATCAGTCGCTTGACGACCGGCGCAACGAGGTCATCACGCTCGGCTATCTCGGTGTGGCCTGCGAGAATGCAGGAGAACTCCAACGCGCTCTCACATGTTATGAAAAACGCCTCCTGATAGCCCGTGAGATTGGCGACGACTACAGTGAAGGCAAAGAACTTTGGAGTATGAGCCAGATATTTGACAAGCTTCAGGAGCGTGGGCAAGCGATTGACTGCGCCACTGCCGCGCTCGAAATTTTTGAGCGAATTGAAGCCCCCGATGCCGTTATGGTGAGAGAACGATTGGCCGGTTGGTGAGCGTCAACAACTAACCATTATGTCAGTCCTCCGAGAATTACGAATCAGGCACGCGCGCCACTTTACGGACGTGCTGGTCAAAGCACAGGATTTCTATGGTGGGCACGACCCGTCTACGCGGGCGGCGTTGGACTTGTTCGATCTTGAGTGGTCAAACATCCGTGACGGGCAAGAGTATGCGAGGTCATACGCAGGTGAAGACGACCGCGCCGCTTCGGCTTGCAGCGACTACGCAGACATCGGGGCGCACCTGCTGGACTTGCGCCTCACCCCGCGCGAGCGCGTCGAGTGGGTAAAGGTTGCGTTAGACGCCGCACGCCGTCTCGGCGATCTCGGCGCGCAGTGCAGGCACTTGAACAGTTTGGGGCTGGCTCAAAAGAGCCTCGGCGAGTTGCACGAGGCCATCGCGACACACGAAAGCCAACTCTCCATTAGCCGTCAACTCGGCGACAGGCACACGGAGGGGGCGGCGCTCAGTAATCTCGGCGTCGCTTATGCGGCCATGAACGACACCGCCCGCGCCGTTGATTACTACGAAGCGGCTCTGCCTATCTTCCGCGAGATCGATTATCTGGGTGGTCAGGGCAAGGTGCTCAACAGCCTCGGTCTGGCTCGCGCCGATTCGGGCGAGTCGCGGCAAGCCATCACGTACTTTGAAGAAGCGCGCGACATCAGCCGCCGCCTCGGAGACCGCCACGGCGAGGGCAACACCTGCGCTAATCTCGGCACTGCCTACTACTACTTAGGCGACCTGCGGCGCGCCGCAGATCATCACAAAGAGGCGCTGGCGATCTTCCGCGAGATAGGTTATCGCCACGGCCAGGGGGTTGCGCTGGGCAATCTCGGTCTCTGTTATGTAACGCTCGGAGACGTGCCCGGCGCGGTCGCCTGCCACAAGCAGAGCCTCGACATCGCTCGCTCGCTTGGCGACCTTCGCGGCGTACTCGAAACTCAGGGCGCGCTCTGCATCGCCTACGTCTTTTTGGGCGAGCCGCAGCCCGTCATCGAACTGTCTGAGCAGATGTTGAAGGATGCGCGTGCGGCTGACGACACCCGGAGCGAGGGCGTTGCGCTCGATAACTTCGGGCGCGCTCACAGGCTTCTGGGAGATTTAGAACGCGCCGCGGAGTTTCACCAACAAGCTCTCTCGATTTTCCGCAAAGCACACTATGCACGCGGAGAGGCGACCGCCTTGGGTAATCTTGGCATCGCTTATTATGAGTTGGGAGATTACCGGCGGGCTGTGGATTTCTGCGAGCAGGAACTGGCCGTGGCGCGCGCCGCCAATCATCATACGGACGCCGGCCGGACGCTCGCCAACCTCGGCATGGCGCTCTGGGAACTGGGTGAGCGGGCGCACGCCCTCGCACGCCTCGAAGAAGCGCTTGCTGCGCTTGAGCAGAGCGGCGACGCTGCGGCGAACACCATCAGGGAGTTGCTCGACAGCTGGCATGCCGCATCGGCAAACTAGCGTTGCTGAAATCCGTGCGCTTGCGCCGTGAGCATCCGCGTTGTAACGTTTCGCGCGAAAGGACATAGTTGTTGAGATGGAAATGCCCTTCGCCGGGCGGGGATGAAGTGTGGGTGAAATTTGTGACGGTTAGTTCATGCCCTCTGACACTTAGCCGCGCAGTGTATAAACGGACGCATTGCGGCAGGATGAGTTCTAAAAGTTCGTAGATGCTGGAGAGCGACGCCGATCATTTATGGCGTGAAAGGAGAACAAAAGATGACGAACAATGAAGACGATAAATCGGCGACATCGGGAGAGGGCTCGGGAGGAAATCCCGGCTCGACGGGAACATCCGAGACCTCAACCTCAGGAGAAGCCGAAGACACCACCAGAGCCGGCACTAAAACAGACATCAGGGGAACCGACCCCAAGAAAACCGACGAGGAGCCAACGTCGCCCGATAGAATACGCGATGGAAACTGAGGAGCGGCTGCGTCCCCGGCACACACCGGAGTTCCGCCCGCTTTAAAGCTGTGTCCTCACCTCAGACGGGATAGTCCGCAAGGGCTATCCCTTTTTTTGCGTCTCATTTTCGCCTTCCACATGCCGATACCCTTCCGCCTTCACGCCCGCCCACTATTGAACTCCCCCCATAAACGTGATAAATAATCGGAGCCTTTTCGGAGCCTTTAAAGAGTAATCTCTGGCGGTATCGTTTGCAGGCCGCCCGTTCATATTTTCAATTTCTCCTTTACCCGTTCAAACCCTCATCGAGTCGGATTAAATACTTTTCGGATATATCGAATTAAAGCCGTGCATGCCTCTTAACGCCCCACAGGTCTTATACGAAACGAAGCTTCTCCGGCATCAAGCCCTCCCGTATCTCGCCCTGACCGCTATCCTCTCTCTAGTGTGCTTCGTTTCGGCTCCGTCCCGCAGTTTCGCACAAGGGACGACGGGTGAGGATTCTCCACCCCGGCTGACGCAGGGCGTTTCGACTGTTCGTGAACTGCCTGCGGGCGACGTACACTCGTTCGCATTTCGGCTCGACGCGCATCAATACCTACGGCTCTCCGTGCAAAAGGGCGACTTGCGCCTGTCGCTTACGATATACGGGACGCGCGGGCAAACTCTCGTCGCAGACGAGAGCCATTATTACGAAATAATGGAGCCGTCTCTGGTCGCCGAAGCGGCGGGCATTTACCGGGCTGAAGTGCGCTCATTAGAGCAGGGCGGAGCGGGCGGGCGTTATGAGTTGCGGGTCGAACAGCTAAGGGCTGCGAAACCGCCGGACGTGACGGAAAGCGCGGCCTCGGCTGCTTTCTCCGAGGCTAACAAACTGGGCTTCGAGTGGACGGAGTCTTCGCTGCGGAAAGCCATCGTTAAGTACCGGGAGGCCGAGAGGGCTTGGCGGTCGGCAGGCCGCCTGAGTAACGCCGTCGGCGCGATGGTCAAGGCCGCGGAAGTTCATCTTGCACTGGGCGAATACCGGCAGGCGTTGACGCTCTACCGAGCGGCGGCACAGAGCAGGCGCGCGGGCGAGCGATTAAGCGAGTTTGCAGCGGTCGGACAGGTCGGGCGTCTCTACTCTTACCTCGGCGATAACGACAAAGCACAGGCGCACGTCGAGCAGGCATTCGCTTATTACGAACAGTCGGAGCGCGCCGACCAGTCTCCGCAAATGAAACGCGCGCGCGCCGAGACGCTCAACGTCATGGCTGAGGTCTGCTACGCCAAAGGCGATCTCATCATAGCCGCGCGCTACCTCGAACGCTCGCTGGAATTGTGGCGACAGGTAGGCGACAGGCACGGCGAAGCCCGCGCGCGACTCCTGACGGGATACGTGCTCGCCAGTACGGGCGAGGGCGAAGGCGCGCTGGCTAAATTCCGGGAAGCCCTCACGCTCTATCGCACGCTGGCTCATCGTCACGGCGAGGCGCTTTCACTCACCGCCATCGGCTCGATTCATTCGCTCAGAGGAGAAGAACAGGCCGCGCTTGATCTACACCTTGAAGCGGGGCACATCTTTCGCCAGATCGGCGACCGCCAGAGCGAGGCCGTCACGCTCAACGGCGTCGGGCAGGCTTACGAGGATTTGGACGAGAAGCAAACTGCGCTCGACAATTACAAACAGGCTTTGAAGCTGTTAGAGGCGAACAAGAGCCTCGACTTTGTCTCGGTCGCTCTCTGCCAGATCGCCAAAGTCTATGGCTCGATGGGAGATGATAAACAAGCCCTCACGTATTACGGACGGTGTATTCGTTTGAGCCGCGCCGCGGGTAAAAAACGGATGGAGGCGTATGCGTTGAATAACATCGCCGCCATCTACGACGCGCAGGGGCGGCGACGAGAGACACTGGGACAATACCGGAAGGTGTTGAACCTTTACCGGCGCGCGGGCGACCGTCGCGGGCAAGCCATCGCGCTAAACAGCATCGGCGATTTTCATTCGTCGCTCGGAGCCGAGAGGGAGGCTTTGTCTTTCTACAAGCAGGCTCTCGCAGCGGGCGTGGAAGCGGGCGACCGGGAGGTGGAACTCTCCACGCTTTACAACATCGCGCGTGCGGCGCGCACCTGTGGCGACCTCGTAGACGCGCTCTCCCACGTCGAACGGTCAGTTGAGATCATCGAAGCCCTCCGCACCTACGTCGCCAGCCCCGATCTACGCTCGTCCTACTTCGCCTCCGTCCACAAGCATTACCGGCTGTACATCGAGTTGCTGATGCAGATGGAGAGGCAGCACCCCGGACAAGACTTTGCCGTCAAGGCTTTACGCGCGAGCGAGAGCGCACGCGCGCGTTCGCTCATCGAAATGTTGGGGGAAGCGGGCACGGACATCCGGCGGGGCGTCGAGCCGTCGCTGCTTGAGCGCGAGCGTGCGTTGCAGCGTCAACTCCGGCTCAAACTCCAATATCAGGGAGAACTGTCGCGCAGCAAACAGACCCACGCGGAGGCGGCGGAGGTGGCGCGCGAGGTTCGTCAACTGACGGCCGACTATCAGGCGTTGCAATCTCAGGTGAAAGAGCAAAGCCCGCGTTACGCGATGCTCACGCAGCCGAACCCGCTCAGCCTGAAAGAGATTCAGGCCGAGTTGGGGGAAGAAAACACCGTCCTGCTGGAATATGCACTGGGCGACGAGCGGAGCTATCTCTGGGCGGTAACGCCCGACACGATGAGCAGCTACGAACTACCCGCGCGGGCGACACTGGAAGCGGCGGCGCGAGAGGTCTACAACTTACTCACCGCGCGCCAACTCGCCGGGGGCAAAATAGATGCCGGGTACAAGGCGCGTGTGGAGGCGGCAGACCGGCAATATTACGAGAAGGCGTCGGAGTTGAGCCGGATGCTGCTCGCCCCTGTCGCAGAACGACTCGGAAATAAAAGGTTGCTCGTCGTCACCGAGGGCGTGTTGCAGTACGTACCTTTCGACTCGCTGCCCCTGCCGTCTGCGGCGCCCGACGACGTGAATTCGCGCACGGGGGTTGAAGGCGACGACCGTAGTTTACTGGTTTCGCGGCACGAGATAGTAACCCTCCCGTCAATTTCCACACTCGCCGCCATCCGCCGCGAGCGGTCGCAGGCGGCAGGCTCGACGGAACATGTCGTCGCGGTGTTGGCCGATCCGGTTTTTACTAAAGACGACTCGCGAGTTCTGTCCGGCCGTGACTTGGTGGCGAGCGTCCCGGCGGCAACAGACGACACCGATTCGACGCCGCGCGCACTCAGAAATCCCGATGGCTTCGCCAACGAAGACGGCATCATGCGCCTGACCCACACCTCGCAGGAGGCGGACGCGATCATGGCAGCCGCGCCGCGCAACGCCGTGCTGGTGGCGAGAGGCTTTGACGCCAACCGCGAGACGGCGATGAGTTCCCGGCTCGGGCAGTACAAGATTTTGCACTTCGCCACACACGGATTCATTAACAGCGAACACCCCGAATTGTCGGGCATCGTCCTCTCGATGGTGAATGAGCGGGGCGAGCGTAAAGACGGGTTCCTCCAACTACATGATATTTACAACCTGAATCTCTCGGCCGACCTCGTAGTCTTGAGCGCGTGCAAGACTGCGCTTGGCAAAGACGTGAGCGGGGAAGGGTTGATGGGCTTGACGCGCGGTTTCATGTACGCGGGGGCAAAGAGCGTGGTGGCGAGTTTGTGGGAAGTGGACGACAGCGCGACGGCGGAATTGATGGGCTACTTTTATCGAGCGATGTTGCAGGAAGGGCTGTCGCCCGCCGCCGCGCTCAGAACAGCCAAGGAGTCCATGCGGCGAAAAAGGCCGTCGCTCCCGCCTTACTACTGGGCGGGCTTCGTGTTACAAGGCGAATACAGGGAGAGCCTCAAAGTCGGCGGCAAGAAGACATGGCCGCCCGTAAACGTTATTCTCGCGTTACTGATTCCGATTTCTGCCGTTCTCTACCTTCTCGCCAGACGGCGCGGCAGTTTTCGTGGCCGGTAACCGGGCGACGACGTGACGTTGATTGTGTAAAACCAGATGCCTAAAGAGCGGATCATCACGAAGGACAAGTTTGACGAACTCCTCGCCTGGCTCGATCCGGATCGGGAGCGAGCGGCGATCAAATACGAGCAGATTCGCCAAAGCCTGATCAAGATCGCCGCCTGGCGCGGATGCAGCGACGCGGAGGGTTTAGCCGACGAAGCTATTGACCGCGTGACGCAGCGGGTGGATGAACTGAGGGCAACTTACGTCGGCGATCCCGCACTGTACTTCTACAGCGTCTCCAGAAGGTTGATCTTCGAGCATTGGCGTCTGGTCAAGTCTCAGGTTCCGCTGGAAGAAGTCGGCGAACCGTTCGCGCTCCCCCAGGAGGAGCCGGACGACCTCGAACTGGAAGAGAAGTGCCTGAACCATTGCCTGCAAAAGCTCAGCCCCGAAAACCGCGAACTGATTATGGCTTACTACCGGAAAGAGAAGCAGGCCAAGATAGACTGCCGGAAAGAGTTGGCCGAGCAACTCGGGATCGCCACCAACGCCCTGCGAGTTAAAATTTACAGAATCCGCGCCAAACTGGAAATTTGCATCGAGCGTTGCATGAAGCGAGCAGCCACGGATGAAATAGATTAAGTTTGTATTCATTACCGAATGAGTCGGGCGAATTGTCGAGAGTTATGAGGATAAAAGAAGCGAACGAAGACGATCAGCTGATCCGGCGGTTCCTGCTCGGTGATGTCAGCGAGGAGGAGCGGCAGCGCGTCGAAGAGAGCTTTATCACCGACAGCGTTTATAGCGAAAGTGTGTTGATGGCCGAGAACGATTTGATCGAAGACTATCTCGAAGGCGACCTCCCGCAAGCAGAGAAGGAGCAGTTCGACGCACACTTCCTCTCTACGCCGCGCCAACGCCGGAAGGTGAGGATCGCCGAATCGTTAAAAAAGTTTGCTGTCGCTGAGGCAGCCGCCCCCTCGCCGGCAACGGGCGAAGGGCGCATGCCCCGTCAACCCCAACAACGCACATCTTCCAACGTGCTGACGCTGCGAAAACCACTCGTGATTCTGTCGCTCGCAGCCGTGCTGCTCATCGCCTTGGGACTCGGCGCGTGGAAGATTGTGGGGATACGGCGCGAGAACGAACGCCGTGAACAAGCGCAGACGCGCCGTGCGGCCATCGAGCAGGAATTAGCGCAACTGAATGTCCGGCCGGGCGGGACGCCATCCGACGCGCGAATATTTTCGACGGACTTATCGCCCGTCGTCGTCAGAAGCTCCGCTAATTCGGGCATGATTTCCCCGCCCGCTCAAACAACCGTCGTGGAATTGCGCCTCGTGTTGATTGGCGAAGAGTATCAGAACTACCGCGCGTCTTTACAGAAGTTTGACTCGACTGACCAGTTCACGATCCCGGGGTTACGCGCCGAAAGCGCGACGGGCGGCAAAGTCGTGCCTGTCAAAATACCCGCACGGCTTCTCACCCGTGGCATCTATCAACTCAGATTACGCGGGGACAACGGCACAGGCGAGCCGGTAGAAGTTGGCGAGTACCAATTTCAGTTGACTAATCAGGCCGCTCGCTGACGACCGGCAACGCGTCCTCCGGCGAGCGCAGCGCGCGCCAAGCGGCCATCTGTTCTTCAGCCCGCTTCGCGTTAGGGTCTTCAAGCCGCGCAAAAATTTTCCGCGCGTTCTCCGCCGACGCGAATGCCTGAGACTCTTCCCCCGCGCGATATAGTGTCAGGCTCCTGTTGAAAAGTATGTTTGCCTCTCCGCGAAGGTTGCCGGTTTGGCGCGCAATGTGCAGCCCGTCGTGGTAAAACTTCGCCGCCTTCTGATGCTCCCCCAAAGCCGCGTAAACGTTGCCGAGGTCTGCCAGCGCGGTACCTTCGTTGTAGATGTCTCCGAGTTCGCGATAAATCTTCAACGACTCGTCGAGAGAGTTGACGGCTACGTCGTGGCGACCTAGCTGGTAGTGCGCGCTGCCGATATTCATCAGGCAGAGAGCCTGCGTGCGACGGTCGCCGATCCGCTCGGCGATGGCCTGCGCTTCGACGTAGAAGCTGATTGCCTTCTCCAAATCGCCGGCGACATGGAAGGCCAAACCGAGGTTGCCGAGCGCGGTCTGTTCACCGCGCGGGTCGCCGGTTCGACGGACAACAGCCAGAGACTGTGTGTGATATTCGATGGCCTTATCAATCTCTCCCAAGCTCCAATAGGAGAGGCCAATGCCGGTCAACGCAGCACTTTCCACATCGGCATCACCGAGTTCAAGAGCAATCTCCAAAGCCCGTTCGTGACCCTCAAGAGCGCGGCGCAACTCGCCCAGATTTGCATAGGAGATGCCAATATTCATGAGCGTCCCGCACTCGCCGCGACGGTCGTTCATCTCGCGGGCAATTTCGAGCCGGAGTTCGTAATTCTTGAGCGCGCGGAGGTGATCGCCGATGTCTGCGTGGACGGTGCCGATGTTTCCGAGAGCCTGCGCTTCGCCGCGCCGGTCGCCTATCTGGCGCGCGATCATTAAGTCTTCCTCGTAAAATTCAATCGCGCGTTGTAGCTCGCCGAGTTCGGCGTAGGCGGTGCCGAGGTTGCCCGCCGCTTGCCCCTGCCCCCGCCGGTTTCGTATTTCGCGGAAGATGTCGAGCGCGCGCAAATAAAATTCTATTGCCCGGCGGCTGTCTCCAAAATAATGGCTGACGACGCCGATGGTCATTAGCGCGTTGGCCTCGCCGCGCCGGTCGCCCACCTCTGCGGCAATCGTCAACTGCTGCTCGCAGCACTCGACGGCGAGTTGGTTCTGGCCGAGCGTGCGGTACAAAGCTCCGAGATTGCCGAGCGTGGTTTCCTCGCTGTGGCGGTCTCCGATCTCTCGTGCGATGTCGAGCGCGCCGAGTTGATATTCCAGACTGCGCTGCAACTCTCCTACGTCTTCATAAGCCATCCCCAGATTGCTCAGGATGATCCCTTCGGCGGGACGCTCGTTTAAACGTCTCGCGGTTGCCAGAGCCGTCTCGCCCCACGCAATTTGTTCGCGCGGGTGTAAGCGGAAATTCAGCAGATTTGCTCCCTGCATCGCGTAGTTGCAACTTAAGGCGATGTCGTCGAGCGCGGCGTGCCGTTCCGCGCGCGCCTGACCGATCCGAATGTTTCCCACTTCGCGGTCGAACAAATCCAAACCCTGCTGAGAGGTATCGCCGCCTTGCTGGTACAGGTCGTCGGCTTGCGAGAGGATGGTGAGGTAATGCTCCGCGTGGCGGAGTTCTGCGTGGTAAAGGTCTGGCATGCTTTCGCCCCCGGCACTGTCGAAATTCCAATTATGGCCGACGCATTTTAGTTCTCCGACCCGGCGTTGACAACGACTTTTCGCGGCATGGCTTCCGGCCTCCACGCCCCGCGCAAGGCTCACTCACGCGCGGGTGTAATGTTTCACCCCCCACTTCATAGTAGATGAACAGATCAAGCCCCGGCTGCCGCCTCGCCGTGGCGCAGGCTCAGGGTTTAATTGAGTTGGAACTTGCTTTTCTCTGCCGCGAAGCCCTGTCGCGGTCGCCATGTCCGGGGCTTGCCCGCCCCGGCTGCGACCGTTCTCAGCGACGCGTCTATCTCTATGTGCGCCTTTCGAGGAAAAGTTTTCGCGCGCCCGCATGACACGCCCCTGAGGAGGCACTGCCCCAAGTGAGAACCCTTATCATCGTGCTGGTAATCTCGACACTTTCGATTTCCGCCTGCACTTCGGAGGGCGACCGTGCGTACGCGGAAGCGAAAAAGTGCGCCGCGTTGATCACCAGCGGCGCGGGATGCGCCCCGCAGCAAAATCAGAACTCCAATCAAGCACCAACTGCACAGACCGGCAACTCTAATTCCCCGCCGGCTGCGAACGGCGACGCGACGCCACCGGCAGCCGGGGCTAGGGTTGAGACCAGAGTTTATATAGACGCCTCCGCTTCGATGCAGGGTTTCGTGTCTGCGCCGGACAACTCATTTATCAAAGTGATCGAGGCGTTGGGCTATGCCCTGCCCGGTTGCCGTCTATACAAGTACGGAGTTTCCGGCAAACAGGGCGGCGGCGCGGCGGCGGCGGGCGCGACTCCCTTCGCGCATGAGATTAGGTTCAGTCAGGAACTGCGACAGCCATCTTTCTACAACCTCGACTTCAACGAGGACGACGTTTTGATCAATCACCTCGCGGCCGAGAACGCCCCTGTGCTCTCCGTGATCCTCACGGACGGGGTCTATTCCGCACGCAACACCGAGTTGCAATCCGAAGTCGTGAAGGCCATCGAAAAGTGGCTGCGGAAAGACGGATTTTTAGGCATCCTGATCTTCAACAGTTCGTTCGACGGGAAACTCTACTCCGAAAACTCTCGCGCCTGGACGGAGAAAGTGAACGTGAGCGCGCGCCCCTTCTACGCCTTCATCTTCAGCCCCGACGAAAAGAGCTTCCGCGAACTCAGCGGGCGTTTAGGCGCGGAGGTCAAAGTTTCAGGGTCGCTGGTCTTTCCCCGCGAGGCCATTTCATGCGCGATCAGCCCGGAGGATAAGAACGGGTTGGAGCACAAGATCGTCCCCCCCGCTCAACCCTTTTTCTTACACATGTACGGCGAGAGCATCTTCAACGAGAACAATCAGGCCGAACTCTCCTACGACGTACGCTGCACGCCCTCGCCCGATTACCCCGTGACCGGGTTCGACCTCGAACCCGTTCTGGCCTCTTACTCTTGGTCGCAGGACACGTTCAGGAAGGACGAGAAACCGGCGCGGTTCGATTACAAATACGCGGCGGAGGGCGCGCCCGGAGATTCGCCCACGCCCTCCGCCGAGGCCAGCAAGAACGGCACGCCGACGCCCGCGCCGACGGCCCCGCGTCGTCAGCCCAACCTGAAGCTGCTCCTGAACCGTGACAATGTTGCACGCTACAGTTTTTACCACCTGACTTTCAACCTGTCTGGCAAGGCGTTGAACCCGAGCGTCCGCAACCTCTCCACACAGGACGACAGCCTCACGGGCGAGGCGGGGAAGACCTATCGCTTTTACGAATTCATCTCATCGCTGACGACCATGCACCTGCAACACCGCGAGGCGATCAGTTTGCCGCCGCCGGTATTCATCACCGTCACAAATAAATAACCGCCCGCGTTGCGCGCAACTTTTATCGGGTGGAAGGAGAGGAACCTCATGAAGTCGAGTTGGAACAAGTTGTGGAGGCTGTCCGCGCTGCTGATGCTCGCACTCACGTCAGGCTGCCGCGAGCAGATCGTCATTCAGGAGGGCGACTTGAAGGAGTGGTTCTTATCGAGAACAGGGTGGCTCGTGGTGGTGAGTATCGTGTTGGGAGCTTTGGTGGCGAAGCTGCTCTGCCGTTTGCAGATTAACGCCCCGCAGTTGGACTGCATCAACGCGGCCAGAACCCGCTTCATAACGTGGCTGCTCGCGCTCGTCCTCGTCGTCACGCCCCTCTTCCTATGGCTGGACGCGTGGTTCGCCCAACCGTTTGGCGAGGGCAACGTATTGGGGAGTTTGGCCGTGCTGTCGGTGGCTATTTTGAACTGGCGCACCTTGGGTCTGATGGCGCTCGTAGGGGTGGTGTTTTACCTGACCGTGGCCGTCTTCACGCGCTACTTTTTCAGGCACACATGTAACTGCAAGTATGCCTTCATTCCCAAATTCCGGTAGCCGCCGCCGGACACTCTCGTCTGCCGTGTTCTCGCACACGGCTCACTCGCTCGCATGACTGTCAGGAGGAGATTCGTAATGGCGCATTACTTCATCGGAGTCGGCGGAACAGGCGCTCGCTGCATGGAGGCGGTTTTGTATCTGGCGGCCTGCGGATTGTTCACGGAAAATTTACACATCCTGCTCATTGATCCTGACGCGAACAACGGTAACAGTTCGGGTGCCGAAGGACTGATGGAATATTACTACCAGGTACACCGCGAGAGGCAGCCGCGAAATGCCCACTTGCCCGGTCGTTTCAGAACCCGCCCCGCTCCGCCCCCGGTTCTGTTTCAAGCACGCATTAA
>DASYMM010000403.1:0-2174 GCA_036009085.1 Pyrinomonadaceae bacterium
TTACGATTTACGATTCACGATTTACTGTTTTAACTTGTCACCTGTCACTCGTCACTTAATAAAGATCAGTTAATATTTAACGGAGTAATTATGCCTAATCCAAAACGACGACATTCAAAAGCGCGCACGGGGAAACGCCGGGCGCATGATGCGCTGCGTGCGCCGCAGACACAGACTTGCCCGAACTGCCAGGAGCCGCGCATGCCGCATCGCGTCTGCCCGAAGTGCGGTCATTACAAAGGCCGTGAAGTGGTTCGCATCAACACCGAAGTCTAGATGGCTTCCGCAGGTGGTCTGCGCTCATTCTTGAACGCGCCTTTTAGATGAATCACGGACGCCAACTGACAGGCAAAGTCGTGGTGGATGCGATGGGCAGCGACCGCGCTCCGCACCCCGAGATTGACGGCGCGCTTGCCGCGGCGCGCGATTTCAACATCGGCGTCATCCTCGTCGGCCAGACGGAACGCGTGCAGCCGGAGTTGCGACGCTGCGGCTGGCGCAAGCAGGGCGACTACGGCATCGAGCACGTCGAAGCGGCGGAAGTGGTGGGCATGGACGAACCCGTCGCCACCGCCGTCCGGCGCAAGAAGAAAAGTTCTCTACGCATCGGCGCGAAACTCGTGGCCGAAGGATTGGCCGACGGTTTTGTCTCGGCGGGCAACACCGGCGCGGCGATGGCGACGGCCAAAATGGTCATCGGCATGCTGCCCGGCGTGGATCGACCCGCGCTCGCCGCCCTGATTCCGACAAAAGCCGGGAAGCCCGTGCTGCTCTTGGACGTGGGCGCGAACTCGGATTGCAAGCCGCACCAGATGGCGCAGTTTGCTATCATGGGCGACGCTTATTCGCGCTTCGTGCTCGGCACCAACCGGCCTGCGGTCGGCCTGATGAGCATCGGCGAGGAAGAGGCGAAGGGAAACGAACTGACGAAAGAAGCGTTTCCGCTGTTGCGCGAGTTAAGCAGTTTGAACTTCGTCGGCAACGTCGAGGGGCGCGACGTGTTCACGGGCGCGGTTGACGTTATAGTCACGGACGGCTTTACCGGCAACGTGATGCTTAAGCTCTCCGAAGGCTTGCAGGACGCAGTGATCTCGCTCATCAAGCGCGAGCTATCCGCTTCGGCCATCACGAAGGCCGGGGCGATGCTGGCGCGTCCGGCCTTTCAACGTTTGAAGAAGAAACTGGACTACTCGGAATACGGCGGCGCGCCCTTGCTCGGCGTCCAACGTCTGGTCGTCATCGGCCACGGCAGTTCAAACGCGCGTGCGATTCGCAACGCCGTCCGTATCGTCAAAGAGTTTTCCGAGCACGGCGCGAGCGACCGCATCGAAGAGGGCATCGCGGAGACGCACGCGCGCGAACTCCTCTTGTCGGACGTGAGAGTTCAGGCGTCGGGAGCGGGAGATTGAAGGACAGTGACGAGTGACAAGTTAAAGCAGAAGAACTTGTCTTGATTCTTGCTTGTCACTCGTCACTCGTCACTTGTCACTGTAGTAAGAAAGGCGATTGAAGATGGTGAACACAAGCGCCCGCATTTTGAGCACCGGACGCGCGTACCCCGAAGGCGTCCTGACAAACGCCGACCTCGAAAAGCTGGTCGAAACGTCGGACGACTGGATCACTTCGCGCACCGGGATCAAGCAGCGGCACAAGGCCGCCGACGGCGAGTACACTTCGCAGTTCGCCGTCAGCGCGGCGCGGCAGGCCATCGAGCGTGCGCGCATTGATCCTGCGGAAATCGACCTGCTCATCTGCGCCACCGTCACGCCCGATCAGATTCTCCCTTCCACCGGCTGCCTGATTCAGGCCGAACTCGGCGCGAACAATGCAGCCGCTTTCGATCTGGCCGCCGCCTGCTCCGGTTTTCTCTACGGCCTGACGCTCGCCAACCAGATGATTCGCGGCGGGCAGGCGCGCTACGCGCTCGTCATCGGCGCGGAAGTCTTGACGCGTTACGTTGATTACAAGGATCGCTCCACCTGCGTCATCTTCGGCGACGGCGCGGGCGCGGCTCTGCTCGGCCCCGCGCAGGAAGGCGTGCACGGCATCCTCGGCACACGCATCGAGCGCGGCATTCTCGGCACGCGCATCCGCTCCGACGGTCGCTTCGCGGAACATCTCTATGCGCCCGGCGGCGGCACGCGTCTCGGCATCTCCACTGACAACGTGACGAG
>DASYMM010000404.1:0-5775 GCA_036009085.1 Pyrinomonadaceae bacterium
GCGAACAAAAACGGCGTGCGCCTGTATTTGAGAGCGCGCATGCCCACCTTCAACTTCTCGCCGAACGAGTTGCGCACGCTCGTCCGCTTCTTCCTCGCGGTCTCTTCGCAGCAAGAGCCGTTCATCAAAGAACCTGTCAACCCGCTCACGGATCAGGAGCGAACGCTCGCGCGGCAGTTGTTCACGTCGCAGCAAGCGCCTTGCTTGAAGTGTCACCTGACCGGAAATCCCGAGCACGACAAAAACGCTTCCGCGCCGAACTTCTTGCAGGCGGGCGAACGACTCAAGCCCGGTTGGACATTCCGCTGGCTGCTCGATCCGCAGAAGGTCATTCCCGGCACGGCCATGCCCTCCGAACTCTTCAAGCGCGACGGCGAACGCTGGGTCTTCAACGGCGAACTGCCCGAAAGCTTCAACGAGTACAAGGGCGACCACGCAGACCTGCTCGTCCGTTATATGCTCCAACTGACGCCCGCCGAACAGGCGCGGCTCGCCGCCGGTTCGCCTTCCGCCACGGGCGGCACGACCACGACGGGCGAGTCGAAGAACGCCGCCACGCAGTCGAGCACGCACCACGCGCGCACGCGCGCAAGGGCTGACGCGCGGCAGAGAAAATATCGCGTGCGTGCGTCGGCGGAGACGGGGCGCGCGCGGCAAGCGAGACGGCGGCGCGGTAGCGTGCGCGGGCGAGAGTCGGTCGTGTCCGTGCGGCAATACGGCATTGAGTATTCGCCGCCGCAGGGTCGTTCTTGGTAGAATCGGGGAAATTAAATTTCAGGAGACACCTACGAAATGCCATTCAAGCAATTTAGCCGCCTGCTCGCCCTGCTGCTCGCCGCCGCGATGCTCTCTCTCATGCTCGCTTGCGGAGGAGGCGACGACGATGACGACGTGGCCGAAGAGGACGGCACGGCGACCGAGGCGGCGGGCACGCCCTATAAGTCGAGCGGCAACGAAGGCTCGATCACGGGCGCGATCAATTTCACCGGCGAAGCGCCCGCGCCCAAAACGATCAGCATGGACGCCGACGCGGCCTGCGCGCGCAGCAACCCGAACCCGCAGACCGAAGAAGTCGTCGTCAAAGACGGAAAGCTTGCGAACGTGCTCGTCTATATCAAGGACGGCAAGACGACCGACGGCCAAAAGAGCATCACGAGTTTCGCTTTCGAGGTTCCGGCCACGGAAGTCGTGCTCGACCAGAAGGGCTGCCACTACGTCCCGCACGTGATCGGCATCATGGCCGGACAGAAGTTGAAGGTGACGAACAGCGACCCGACGGCGCACAACGTCCACCCGTCGCCGAAGAGCAACAAGGAATGGAACCAGTCGCAGCCGGCCGGAGCGCAGCCGATCATCCAGAGCTTCTCGCGCGCCGAGGTGGTCGTCCCCGTCAAGTGCAACCAGCACCCGTGGATGAAGGCCAACATCGGCGTCTTGAAGCACCCGCTCTACGCCATCAGCGGCGAAAACGGCGCGTTCGAGATCAAGGGCGTGCCGCCGGGAACATACACGCTCGCCATCTGGCATGAGAAGTACGGCGAGAAAACTCAGTCCGTGACCATCGCCGCGAAAGAGACGAAGACGCAGGATTTCACCGTCGATGCGAGCGCGGGCAAGACCGCCCTCTCGCGCGGCGCGCTCGAAGTGCTGCCGGCGATTGAATTCCCGGTCGTCACTAAACATTGAAAGAACAGTGACCAGTGACAAGTGACGGGTGACGAGTTAAAACAAGAAAACTTAACTATCGCTCGTCACTGAGAGACTCAGGGAGAAACTTAATCTCGTCTTTGCTTTAACTCGTCACTCGTCACTGGTCACTCGTCACTGGTCACTGTAGTTGAGTCGCGAAGGATATTAGAAGGGGAAGTGCGGCAAGTTAAGTTATTTCATGTTTGGCGCAAGGACGGTAGCTTGCCAGCCGGTCGCAGCGGATGCGACACTTGAGTTTACTTGCAACTCCAAAATTAAACTTTAAGTATCGCTCCACAGGCATTTCATGGAAACAATTGCTGTAGAAGAGATCGAGCAGTCGGTCGCGCCCGTCTCCGCCGCCGCGAACGCGGGCGCGCACACCGTCACGCGCGAAAAGCTGTCGGCTTATTACGAGTTGACGAAACCGCGCATCACTTTTCTCGTCGTGCTCACAACCTCCGCAGGGTTTCTGCTCGGCTCGACGCGCGGCGCGTTCGACTATCAACTCTTCGCGCACACCCTGCTCGGCGTCGCGCTCCTGTGCTCCGGCATCTCCGCTTTGAACCAGTGGATGGAGCGCGGCCTCGACGGTTTGATGCGGCGCACGGCGCGCCGTCCGCTTCCGCTCGGCACGCTCACGCCGCGCGCGGCTCTCATCTTCGGTCTGAGTCTGACAATCGGCGCGGAAGTTTATCTGGCGTTGCTCGTCAATCCGCTCTCGGCCTTTTGCGGCCTGACCGTGATCGTCGGCTACCTGCTCTGCTATACGCCGCTCAAGACGCGGACTTCGCTCTCAACTCTGGTCGGAGCTTTTCCCGGCGCGGTGCCGCCGCTGCTGGGTTGGGCTGCGGCGACGAATCACGTGGGGATGGAAGCGTGGGCGTTGTTTGCGATTCTGTTCCTCTGGCAGTTTCCGCACTTCTTCGCCATCGCTTGGATGTACCGCGAAGACTACGCGCGGGCGGGGATTTTGATGCTGCCTGTCGTAGAACCGGAAGGACGCCTAACGCGGCAGCAGATCGTCGTCTGGACGCTCTTGCTCGTGCCGGTCAGTCTCGCACCGGCTGCGCTCGGCATCTCCGGCGCGGTCTATTTCTTCGGCGCGCTCGTGCTCGGCGCGCTCTTCCTGTGGAGCAGCATCGCCGCCGCCGTCACGCTCTCGCGTCAGAGCGCGCGCCGCGTGCTGCTGGCTTCCGTTCTTTACTTGCCCGTGCTGTTTGTGCTGATGGTGATCAATCAATGAGCCGTCAGCCAGCAGCCGTCAGCAGTCAGCCGTAGGATTTTAGGCTGAAAGCTGATAGCTGCCGGCTGACAGCTAAAGGAGAACTTCATGGGTCGTGCGCTTGGCGTGTTGATCTGGTTGTTGACGATTGCGTCGGTGTGGCTGTTCGTGAATGGGCGTTGGTGGCTGCCGCCGTATATTTCCGAACACGGCCCGGCCTACGACCGCCAGTTCCTGATCACGATCATCGTCGTCGGCATTGCGTTCGCGGCGGCGCAAATCGGGCTGGGCTGGGCTGTCTTCCGCTACGGGTCGAAGGGCGAGAGGCGCGAGCGCGCCGTCTATTCGCACGGCAACAATCGTCTGGAAATTGTGTGGACGGCGATCACCGCGCTCATCTTCATCACGCTGGGCTTGATGGGGCAGCGCGTGTGGGCGCAGTTGCACTTGAACGAAGCGCCCGCCGGTTCGACGCGCGTGCATGTCGTGGCACAGCAGTTTCAATGGAACTTTCATTATCCCGGCGCGGACAAGACCTTCGGGCGCACCGACCCGACCTTCGTTAAAGATGCGGAACTGAACTTCGTCGGCCTCGACGAGGCAGACCAGAACGCGAAAGACGATCAAGTCGTGACGACGCTCGCCGTGCCCGTCGGGCGTCCCATCGAACTAACCCTGCAATCGAAAGACGTGACGCACGATCTCTTTGTGCCCGAACTGCGCTACAAGCAGGACGTGGTGCCGGGCATGGCGATCAAGATGCATTTCACCCTGACGAAAGAAGGGCGTTTTGAACTCGCCTGCGCCGAACTCTGCGGCCAGCTTCATTACAAGATGAAGAGTTATTTGATCGCGCTGCCCGCGAACGTCTACGACGAGTTGGTGGCTTTGCCGCAGGCGCAATTTCAGGCGCGCATCACGCAGTTGATCGCGGAGTATCCGCTGGGAATCAAGCAGTAAGAGACGCCGACCGTCGCCAGCGCACCGAGATAAGCAAGAGAAACCCGACTCATCCCGAAGGGAGAGGAGTTTTAAAAGATGGAAGAGGCCACGACCCCGATTGAGCCGTCAGCCGCCGCCGCAGAAGAAGCGTCTGCCGATGCTGCGGCTGACCACTCGCATGCAGGAGAGGCGGCGCATCATCACGGCCCGCCCACAGGTTTCATACGCAAATATATTTTCAGCATTGACCATAAAGTGATCGGCATACAATATTTGCTGCTCGCCATCTTCGCGGCTTTCATGGGAATGTTCATGTCGGTGCTGATGCGTCTGAATCTGACGTGGCCGGGGCACAAATGGACGATCCTCGAAAAGCTCTTTCCGCTCGGCGCGCCGGGCGGCGTGATGACGCCGGAGTTCTACCTCTCGCTCGTGACGATGCACGGCACGATGATGGTCTTCTTCGTTTTGACCACCGCGCCGCAGGGCGGGTTCGGCAACTATTTTCTCCCCATCCAAGTCGGCGCGGAAGACATGGCCTTCCCCGTGCTCAACATGCTCTCGTTCTGGGTCACGCTCGTCGGCCTCATGGTGCTCGTCTCGGCCATCTTCGTCGAAGGCAGCACGATTCTCGGCAACACGGATTTCGTCAACAACTATCTCGGCGGCGGCGGCACGGGCACGATTGGCCCCATCGGCGGCTGGACGGGCTACCCGCCTTTGAGCGCGCTCGGCAAAGTCGCCGGGCCTGGACAGGGCGCGGGCGCAACTCTCTGGATCACGAGCATCGCCATCTTCTGCGTCGCCTCGCTCCTCGGCGCGCTCAACTTCATCACGACGCTCCTCAACATGCGCACGCGCGGCATGACCTTGATGCGCATGCCGCTCACTTGCTGGTCTTGGTTTACGACGGCCATCCTCGCGCTCCTCGCGTTTCCGGTGCTGCTCGCCGCCGGTGTGTTGCTCTTGCTCGACAGGCACGCGGGCACGAGTTTCTTCCTGCCGGGCGGGATGGTCTTCAACGACACGGTGCAGGCGCACAAAGGCGGCTCGCCGATTCTCTGGCAACACCTCTTCTGGTTCTTCGGACACCCGGAAGTCTACATCGCCATCCTGCCGGGCATGGGCGCGACTTCGCACATCCTCTCCACCTTCGCGCGCAAACCCGTCTTCGGCTATCGCGCGATGGTCTTCGCGATGTTTGCCATCGGCCTCCTGGGCTTCTTCGTCTGGGGGCATCACATGTTCATCAGCGGCATGGACCCGCGCACGAGCATCGCTTTCTCCGTCCTGACGCTTTCCATCGGCGTGCCTTCCGCGATCAAAACATTCAACTGGTTGGGGACGCTCTGGGGCGCAAAAATTCGCTTCACCGTGCCGATGATGTTTGCCATCGGCTTCGTCTCGCTCTTCGTCGCGGGCGGCATCACGGGGCTAGTCCTCGGTCAGACCTCGCTCGATCTGTTCATCCACGACGGTTATTTCGTGCTCGCGCACTTCCATCTCGTGATGGGCGTGGCGGCCATCTTCGGCATGTTCGCGGGCGTCTATTTCTGGTTCCCGAAGATGTTCGGGCGCATGATGAGCGAGCGTCTGGGACAACTCCATTTCTGGCCGACCTTCATCGGCGTCTATGGCATCTTCGTGCCGATGCACATCATGGGCATCGTCGGCATGCCGCGTCGCTATTCGTCGTTTCAGGAGTACGACTTTTTGCGCCCGCTCGACCCGCTCGTGTTGCTCGTCACAATTGCGGCCATAGCGACGGCGGTTTCGCAGTTCATCTTCCTCTTCAATTTCATCTACAGCATCTTCCGTGGCGAAAAGGCGAGCGGCAACCCCTGGGAAGCGACCACGCTCGAATGGGTGACGCCGACCACGCCACCGCCGCACGACAACTTCGGGGGGCATCTCCCGAC
>DASYMM010000405.1:0-2461 GCA_036009085.1 Pyrinomonadaceae bacterium
CGCGTGCCCTTGGTGCGGGCTGCCGCGTCGCTGAAAACGCGGCTCGCACGGACGACGGGAAAGCCCGCCGGAGACATTAATGATCAGTTTCCGCCCGACGAGACATACTACGACCGCGCAAAGATCATGAGTGTGATCGAGCGTTACGCGAGTCATAAGCGGATGGTCGAGGCGGTCGCCTCCGCGAACAAAGTGAAGACGTTGTTCGTCTGGCAGCCGGTGCCGATGTACAAGTACGACACGCGCTATCACCCGTTCGCCGCCCGCAGGTGGGGGCAATATGCTCTCGTTAAATACGGCTACCCGGAGATGGCGGAGTTCGTCAGGCGCAACCCGCCGGGAGATAATTTTCTGTGGTGCGCGGACATGCAGGAGAAGTTGACCGAGCCACTCTACGTTGACGCCACGCACTATTCGGGAAAGATGTCGCGGATGGTGGCGCAGGAAATTTCCGCTTTCATTAAAGAGAAAAAATTTCTGCCCTTTAAAAACTAACAAGTGCCGACTTCCATTTCAGCACAAAGAAAACTGTGGCGCGTCGTGCGCGTCGGCGTGGACACGGGCGGGACGTTCACGGATTTCGTCCATACGACGCGCGACGGGCGTATGCGAATGTTCAAACTCGCGTCCACGCCCGCAGACCCTTCGCGCGCGATCACGGAAGGCTTGCGTCGCATCGCCACGGAGTCCGGGGTCGCCGTCGGTGAGTTGGAGATCGTGCACGGCACAACCGTCGGCACGAATGCGCTGTTGGAAAGGCGCGGCGCGCGTGCCGCGCTCGTCACGACCGCAGGCTTTGAAGACGTGCTCGCCATCGGCAGGCAGGCGCGCCCCGCGCTCTATGATCTAAACGCGACCCGACCCGACGCGATCATCCCGCGCACGCTTCGCTTCGGCATACGCGAGCGCGTCGCGGCGACGGGCGAGGTCTTGGAAGCGTTGGACGAACGCGCGCTCAAAGAATTGGTCGAGCGTTTGAAGCGTGCGCGCGTCGAGTCGGTCGCCATCTCGTTGCTCTTTTCGTTCTTGCATCCCGAACACGAAAAGTTGATCGCGCGGGCGCTTGCGGAGTTGGACGTGCCGCTTTCCGTGTCGCACGAAATTTTGCCGGAGTATCGCGAGTTCGAGCGCACTTCGACCGTTGCGATCAACGCTTACCTGCAACCTTTGATGGGGGCGTATCTCAAGCGTCTGCGTGCGCCCAACTTGCGCGTGATGCAATCTTCGGGTGGGAGCATCTCGGCTGAGCGCGCGGCGCGCGAGCCTGTGCGGACGATCCTGTCCGGGCCTGCGGGCGGCGTCGTGGGCGCGCTCGGCGCCGCGCTTGCGGCAGGCTCGCCGGACATCATCACCTTCGACATGGGCGGCACTTCAACAGACGTTGCGCTCTGCGCCGGAGGCGAGATGCGGACGACGAACGAGGCGACGGTGGCCGCGCTGCCCGTCGCCGTGCCAGTTCTGGACATCCACACGGTCGGCGCGGGCGGCGGTTCAATCGCGCGCGTTGATGCGGGCGGGAGTTTGCGCGTGGGGCCGGAATCGGCGGGAGCCGAGCCGGGGCCTGCGGCCTACGGGCGCGGCACGCTGCCGACGGTGACCGATGCCAACTTGGTGCTCGGGCGTTTCGGCGGCGCGGAACTGCTCGGCGGCGATTTCAAGTTGGACGCCGGACGCGCGCACGATGCGCTGAAACAACTCGCGCGCGAGATGAGCGCGGCGAGCGGGCGGCGTTCGACTGTGCAAGAGGCTGCGCTCGGCGTGGTGCGCGTGGTGAACGCCGGAATGGAACGCGCGTTGCGCGTCGTGTCGGTCGAGCGCGGGTATGATTCGCGCTCGTTTGCGCTCGTGTCGTTCGGCGGCGCGGGCGGTTTGCACGCCGTCGCGCTCGCGGAGAGTTTGCGCATCCCGCGCGTCGTCGTGCCGCTGCGTCCGGGCGCGCTCTCCGCGCTCGGCGCGCTCGCGTCGGATGTCGTCATGGACGCGAGCCGCACCGTCATGCTCGACACAACGACAGCAGCGGCGGGCGGGCAACTCGACGAACTCGAACGCGCGTTTCGAGGGATGGAACGCACGGCGCGCGCCGCGCTCAAGCGCGAAGGCTTCGGGGATGAGCGGCGGCAGCGACATGAGCGCAGCGTCTCGGCGCGCTACAAGGGACAATCGTTCGAGTTGGAGATCAAATTTAAATCCGTGAAGACGCTCGCCGCCGCGTTTCATCGCGCGCATCAGGCGCGCTACGGTTACGCGCTCGCAGAGAGCACGGTCGAGATCGTGAGCCTCCGCTTGCGCTCGCGCGGGCTGTTGGAAAAGCCTGCGCGCGAACGCATCGCACGCAGCACGCGCGTCGCTACGCCCGCACCGCAGGCGACCGCTGCCGTCTACTTCACGACCAGACCAACGCGCGTCGCAGTCTTCGCACGCGAAGAACTGGAAGCGGGCGCGCGTCTGCAAACGCCCTGCA
>DASYMM010000406.1:0-5603 GCA_036009085.1 Pyrinomonadaceae bacterium
TGAATCTTCTCTGCGCCCCCTCTGCGGTTTAGCTCTGTGTCTCTGCGGTGAAGGCCTTTCGCCTTGCCGCTATGCCGCGACGACTTTCGCGCCGAGTGAACTTTGCAGTTGGACGAGCGCGGCGGGTGCGCTGGCGAGCCAAGTGGTCGGGCAGACGCCGCAGCGTTCGCAGGTGGGAACCGACGGGCACGGCGCGGTTGATTTCGCAATCTGCGCGCGTTCGTGTTCGCGTTGCATGAAGGCGCGCCCCAAGCCCGCGTCCACGATCTCCCAAGGCAAAAATTCTTCGTAAGTGCGCGTGCGGCTCGTGTGAAACGCCGGGTCGAAGTTCGTCGCGCGCAAGGCCGCGCCCAGATCGCCGCCGTTCTGCGCCATGACTTCGATAACCTGACTAACCGAACGGTCGCCCGACGAAAACAACGCCTGCTCGTGCGCGATGCGCGCAGACATCGCGCGCACTTCGACGTTCGGAATCCGCGCGAGTTGTTTCGAGACCCACTTCAGACGCCGCTTCAATTCCTTCTCTTCGCAGATCGGCTCCCACTGGAAAGGCGTGTTCGGCTTCGGCACAAACCCGTTCAGCGCGGGGATGATTTTGCCGACATATCCGAAACGCTTGCCCGCTTCGAGCATGCGATCTTTGATGCGCTCGACGAGCGTGACCATCTCTGCCAAATCCTCGTCGGTCTCCGTCGGCAAGCCGACCATCAGGTAGAGCTTGATCGTCAACATCCCGCGATCAAAGACCGCGCCGCAGATGTCAACGATCTCGTCGTTCGTCAAATTCTTGTTGATGACTTTGCGCAACCTGTCCGAACCCGTCTCCGGCGCGACCGCGATCTGTTGGTCGCGCGATTCGACGAGCGCGTCCAGCAGTTCGGCTTCGATTTGATCGAGTCGAAGCGACGAGACGGAGATGCGGAAGTTCATCTCGCGCAAGCCCTGCAAGATTTCGCTGATCTCCGGGTGGTCGCAGACGGCTGTGGACACCAGACCGATCTTGTCTGTTCGCCCGCGCCACTCCGCAGCCTTCGCCAGCACGTCGCGCGCGGGCACGACGCGCGGCGGCCAGTAGTTGAAGCCAGCCCAACAGAAGCGGCAGCCTTGCGAGCAGCCGCGCGAAATCTCTATCAGGAAACGCTCGCCCATCTCCGCTTCGGGTGCCCACACCACCGTCGAAGGCGCAAACACTTCCTGCGCCCGAAGGCTCTCGGCGACTCCCAAGTCGCCGCGCCGCATCGCGCGTCGCAAACTTCCTTCCTTCGGATTCTCCGCCGAGACAGCGCGCCCGACGCGCACCGGAACGCCCGGCTGCTTCGGCGTGTACGCTTCGATTGCGCCCGCCGCGTCGTACTGCACGTCGTAGAGCGTCGGCACGTAGAAGCCGCGCCCGCGACGGGCAAGCGCGAGCAGTAAATCTTCTTTCGTGCCTTCGTTCGCGAGAAGCGCATCAACCAACTGCGGCACGAGCACTTCGCCCTCGCCCACGCCGACGACATCCGTGAAGTCTGCGATGGGTTCGGGATTCAAAAACGACGCCGCGCCGCCCATCACGATCAGAGGATCGTGTCGCGTGCGTTCGCGCGCACGGAGCGGGATGCCCGCGAGTCGCAGCATGCGCGCCATGTTCAGGTAATCGGTCTCGAAGGAGATGGAGAAGGCTATCACGTCGAAGTCGCGCACGGGCGTCTGCGTCTCAAGGGAAAGAAGCGGCGTGTTCGACTTCTCGTATTCGCGCATCTCCCCTTCGTCCGGCAGAAAGACGCGCTCGCAGGAAACTTCGGGAATGTTGTTGAAAATTTCGTAAACCGCGTGCAAGCCGAGATTCGCCATCCCGACCCCGTACACGTTCGGATAGCAGAGCGCGACGCGAAGTTGCGCCCCGCGCTTCACGACGTATCCCTCCTCCGTGGAGAGCCGCCGCCTGTAACTTTCGATAATTTTCTTCATTAAAAACTGTCAGTTGTCCGTGGTCAATTGTCCGTTGTTTTAGTGTATTTGATGCAGAATCCGGGCTGTGAGAGGCTTGCTGGGCAGACAAACGACCGACAACTGACCACGGACAACGCACTACTGACGCCTTACGGCCTTGTGCCCTCCAAAAACGCTTTCAGTTTGCGCGATCTGGAAGGATGACGCAACTTGCGGAGCGCCTTCGCTTCGATTTGCCGGATGCGCTCGCGCGTGACGGCGAAGTGCTGGCCGACCTCTTCGAGCGTGTGCTCCGAGCCGGTCGTGCCGAGGCCGAAGCGCATTTTGATCACCTTTTCTTCGCGCGGCGTGAGCGTCGCCAGCACTTCGTCCGTGATGGCGCGCAAATTTGCCGCGACAACGGCGTCAGCCGGATTCAAAATCGAGCGGTCTTCGATGAAGTCGCCGAGGTGCGAATCTTCCTCTTCGCCAATCGGCGTTTCGAGCGAGATCGGCTCCTGCGCGATCTTCAAAACTTTCCGCACCTTCGAGACGGGAATGTCCATCTTGCGCGCGATCTCCTCGCTCGTCGGCTCGCGCCCCAACTCCTGCACGAGCGAACGCGACGTGCGAATCAGTTTGTTGATCGTCTCGATCATGTGGACGGGGATGCGAATCGTGCGCGCCTGATCGGCAATCGCACGCGTGATCGCTTGGCGAATCCACCACGTCGCGTAGGTGGAAAACTTGTAGCCGCGCCGCCACTCGAATTTATCCACGGCCTTCATCAAGCCGATGTTGCCCTCTTGAATGAGGTCGAGGAATTGGAGGCCGCGATTCGTGTACTTCTTCGCTATCGAGACGACGAGACGCAAGTTCGCTTCGATGAGTTCGCGCTTGGCCTGTCCCGTCTCGTGTTCGCCCGCGACGATGGCTTGCAGCGAACGTTTGATCTCGACGGGCGTGATGAGCGTCTCCGCTTCGATCTGTTGGAGCTTGCGCTTGGCCGTCGCGATGTGGCGTTTGTAGTCGCGCTCGTCTTCCGGCTTGAGGCGTCGCTTGCCGAGTCGTTCGGTGTGCTTGTCTATGTCGCGCTCGGCGTTGCGCGCCTCGCGGGCGACGACGCGAATCGCCCCGATCAGGCGTTGGCGCGCGCGCTCCGTCAAATTCAGTTGTGCGATCTCCTGCGCGATCTCAAGGCGCGTGCGCGCGACCCGACGCTTGAGGCGTAAAAGTTTTTTCGCTCCCTTGCCGCGCGCCAGTTTCTGCTCGGCGCGCAGACGCTCCCACTCTTTCAGTCCGGCCTTAAAGTGCTTGCGGATATTGTTGATGCCTTCAATCGTCCACTGGCAATACTCGTCGGCCTTGTCTTCCACGCCCGTCAACTCGGCCTGCTCGGAGAAGGTGACGACATCGCGTATGTTGACCTTCAACGTTTCCAGATCGTCGCCGATGCGTAGGAGTTCGCCCACGGCGATGGGCGAGCGCGAGATGGCTTTGCGCGTCTTGATCTGTCCGCGCTCGATGCGTTTGGCGATGGCGACTTCGCCCTCGCGCGTCAAAAGCGGCACGACGCCCATCTCGCGCAGGTACAGGCGCACAGGGTCGTTCGTCTTGTCGAGCATGCCTGCCGACAAGTCTAGATTCACTTCGTCTTCGTCGAGGGCTTCTTCGTCTTCCGGCGTGGTGGCGGAGGCCGAGGCAGACTGCGCGGCCTGTTCGATGAGGCGTTCGTCGGAATCGGAGACGATGATGTTCGCGCCGTCCAACTTTTGCAGCACGTCCTCGATGTCGTCGGGCGAGACGACGCTGTCGGGCAACTCGCGGTTGAGGTCGTCGAACGTGAGGTACTTCTTGTCGCCGCCCAACTCCAAGAGGCGTTGCACCACGTCGTCCTGATCTTTCTCTTCCATGCTTACCATAATGCTCTTCACCCTGCTTAGTTGCGAGGCAGCAGCGCGCTCCGGCGTCTCGTCCAGTTGAGGTTCTCCATCACGAGCGCGTCGCGCCGCTCCGTGTCGCCCGCGCGCTCGGCGGCGGCGATCTCCAAAGCCAAATCTTTCAGACGCCGCTCCACGCGCATCAGCCTCAGCGTGAGCAGGCAACTTTCGGCTTCCGCCAGCACTTCGTCCGTCGCTTCGCCCTCGTCACGCGACGGTTCGCTCATCAACAAAAGCGGCACGAGATCGGACGCCACCGGATCGCTTTCCGTGCGCGCGCCGAGCGTCTCAAAGCTAACTTCCGCGCCCGCCGCTTCGATCTCCGCGAGAGCTTGAAAGACGCCCGCGGTCGGCAAATCTTCGTAGTCGTCCGGCACGATCTTCGGCAGCAGTATGCGCCGGAGTTCCGCGTCGTGGACGAGCAGTTCGAGCAGGCGTTGTTCCGCGACGGTGAGCGGCGCGCTCTCTGCACGAACAACTTTATCTTGCAACGCCGCGCTCGCCTCCGCGTCTGCGCCGCCGCCCGTCGCGGCGTTCGGCTTGGCGATTGATTGCCAGAGTTCGCGCCGCAGCGCGGGTTCTTCCACGCGGAGCGCGTCCATCGTCATATCAAAATATTCGCGCTTCTGAATCCGGTTGCGCACGGCGCGGACGAACGGGAGCACTTCTTCCACGGCCTCGGCCTTGTCCGCCGGGCGGCGTAGGTTGCGATCACGCATCGCTTGGTCGAGCACGAATTGTATGTGGGGGAGCGCCGCGCCGCGCCGCTCGTTGTACGCCTCGACGCCCGCCGACTTGATGAACTCATCAGGGTCTGCGCCCTCCGGGAGCACCAGCACCTTGATGTCAAAATCTTCTGCGAGGAGAGTTTCTATCGCGCGCTTGGCAGCCGAGACGCCGGCCCTGTCACCATCATAATTGACCACCACGCGACGCGCAAACCGACCCAAGAGCTTCGCCTGTTCCGGCGTCAGAGCCGTGCCTAAACTCGCCACGGCGTTACGCACGCCGAACTGGTAAGGGATGATCAGATCGAGATAACCTTCGACCAGAATCGCAAACTTCTTGCGCCGTATGTCGTCGCGCGTCTGGTGCAAACCGTAGAGATGCCGCCCCTTCGTATAGGCCGCAGTCTCCGGCGAGTTGAGATACTTCGGCTCGCCCGTCGCCATGACGCGCCCGCCAAACGCCACCGCGCGCCCCTGCGCATCGAGCACCGGAAAGATCACGCGCCCGCGAAAGCGATCATAAAACCCGCCCGCATCTTTTTTAACGACCAGACCGCTCCGCTCGATCTGCCCTGCACTCGCGCCTTTCCGTTTCAAGTGCGAACTCAAACCGTCCCAACTGTCGGGCGCGTAACCGAGCCGGAAAGTCTGGCGCGTTTCGTCCGTGATGCTGCGTCCTTCTATGTACTCGCGCGCCGTCCTCGCCTCCGCGTTGCCTTCCGCCAGTTGCCCCTCCCACCATTCGAGCGCCCAAGAGTTGAGTTCGACCACCTCGTCCGCTTCCTTGCGCCGCGATTCGTATTTTTGGTCATCCTGCATCGCGGGCAGAGGCATGTTCACCTTCTCCGCCACGATCTTGATCGCTTCGGGAAACGACACACGCTCGATCTCCATCACGAAATTAAAGACGCTCCCGCCCTTCTGGCAACCGAAACAATAAAAAATATCCTTCGACGGGTTGACCGAAAACGAAGGCGTCTTCTCCTGATGAAACGGGCAACACGCCATCCAGTTCGCGCCCTTC
>DASYMM010000407.1:0-11630 GCA_036009085.1 Pyrinomonadaceae bacterium
AAAGCGTCAAGCCGCTCGAAGCGGGCAAGCGACTCGCGGGCGAGATCGCTTTTCAGGAGAAGGTGCAGCGCGAGGTGCGGCGCGGCGGGCGCATGATGTTGACGGCGGAGATCGCCGACGCGCGCCTCCCCGGCGGGCGCATCCTCGTCGTCGCCACGCATCTCGAATCCAAAAGCAAACCCGAAGGCCGCCGCAAACAACTCGAAGAACTGCTCGCACGAATCAGAGACGCGAGCACGCCCGTCGTCCTCGCCGGCGACATGAACACCACGACCAACGACTCGACGCCGATCTCAGCCGAACGCCTGTTGAAGAATCGTCTGGGCAGCAAAAGTTTCTGGCTCAAACAGGGCTTGGGACTTTTGACCGGCATCAAGCTGCCGGCGCTTCTGCTCGGCGGCTTGAACACCTATCGCAAACAGGCCGACCCGACGGTGCGCAACATCCCGCTCGTCGCCGCCAACCCGGAAGCGGAGTTCTTCGACAAGTTGAAAGACTTTCGTTTCACGGACGGCAACGCCTTCGATTTTCGCGGCGAGCGAGCGCGCTCCGCCGGCGGCAAAGACGAGCTTCTGGCAAACTCGAACCAGCGGGGCGACAAAGGGTTTATCACGACTTACGAAGTTGAGCGCACCATCGCGTTTGTCGGCAAGTTCAAGCTCGACTGGATTTTCGTCCGCCCGCACGCGCTCGCAGACCCTGACGCGAAAGCCGGGCCGCATCGCTTTGCCCCGCACTTCGGGCGCACGCTCAAGAGTTTGAACGACGCCCTGCCGGAACGCATCTCGGATCACGCGCCCGTGCTGGTTGACCTGCCGCTCGCCGAACCGAAACTCTTGAGCGGCAAATGAGCGACGCGGCACAACCCTGAAAGCGCAAGCGTGTCGTCCTGTCGCCCGTCCGCGCGCCCTCGCCGGATAAGCCTTCCCGCTCGTGAGTAGTGTTTGATTTCCGCTTCCCTCTGTGCGTCCTCTGTGTCCTCTGTGTCTCTGTGGTGAATGCTTGCTCGACTAAGATTCACCGCAGAGACGCTGAGAAGTCGCAGAGGGGGCACAGAGAGTTAAATTCAATTAAGGACACTACCCGCTCACGCGATGAGTTGCAGGTAGTTGACCGCCGGTTTTAAATTCTCTTCGACGCGAGAGTTTGCTCCTGTGCCAGCAGTTTCGCTTTACGCTCGGTGCCCCAACGATAGCCGCTCAAACTTCCGTCTTCGCGCACGACCCGGTGGCAGGGCGTGACGAGCGCGACGGGGTTCGCGGCGCACGCTCCGGCAACGGCGCGCACCGCCGTCGGCTGGCCGAGGCTCGCGGCGACCTCTCGATATGAGCGCGTGCTGCCGAAAGGGATGCGGCGCAGTTCTTCCCAGACGCGACGCTGGAAGGCCGTCGCGCGCACGTCCAGAGGCAGTTCCAGAGAAGTTTGCTGCCCGGCGAGATGCCGCAGGATCGCTTCGACGTAGTCGCCGAGCGCGTGCGCGTCCTGTTTAATCTCCGCTTCGGGAAACTCTGTGCTGAGCGTCGCTTCGAGTTCCGCGTCGGAGTCGCCGAGGCGGACGGCGCACAGGCCGCGCGAGGTCGCCGCCACGAGGAGTCGCCCGAGTTCGCACGGGGCGATGGTGTATGCGATGCGCGCGCCCGCGCCGCCGCGCGCGTATGAGGCGGGCGTCATGCCGAGTTCCGCGTCCGTCTGTTCGTAGAGCCGGCTACTCGAACCGTAGCCCGCTTCGTTCATTGCTTCGATCACAGTCTCTCCTTCTTTGATTCTCGACTTGAATTGTTTGACACGATGCGCCACGGCGTACTGGCGCGGGCTGACGCCGACGATCCTTTTGAACTCGCGCTGCAAATAATAACGACTCACGCCGAGCGACGCGCCGAGGCTGGCGAGCGACGGCAAGCCTTCTTCCGGCGCGGCGGCCTCGATCAGCCGGCAAGCCCCTTCGACCATTTCGAGCCGCGCATCTCGCGCGCACGCCTCACGCGGTCGGCAGCGGCGACAGGGACGAAACTTGTCTGCTTCGGCTTCGCCCGGCGACGCGAAGAAGACGACCTGCGCGCGTCGCGCACGGCGCGAAGGACAGGACGGCTTGCAATAGATTCCCGTGGAGCGCACGCCGTAGAAAAATATTCCGTTGAAGCTCGCGTCGCGCGTCTCCACGGCGCGCCAGCGCGTCTCCTCGTCAATCGTCCTCAATTCATCAAACAGAGTCTCTTCCTGTCCCGTCATCGCGCTCACCTCCATGCAGGCATCTTAGCGATTCCTGTCAGCACTATCTATCCGGTTCTTGCGGTCAAACTAAAAAAGTCTCACCGTGCTAAAAAAAAGTTTCGCGCACGTGATCCCTAACGCGCCGCTTTTGCGCGTTAGTAGATGTGGGCGAATTTGGGCGGCAAAAACCTCACTGACGGGAGAGACTAAGAGGATGAGAGAAGTTTTGGCAGCGATTACGGAGCGGAAGCGGGCGTTTGCGCGCCTCCCTTTTTTCGCGTTTTTGCAGGACGAAAGCCTTGAGCCGGAGCAGCGTCTCGCTTTTTACCCCTGCATGGCGCACTGGATCATGAGTTTCGGCGATTTGAACAAGTATTTTCTACGCGCCGAGCCAGCCACGGACGAATACCAGCAGCGCGTCAACGTCTTCAGCCACGAGGACGACGACCACTGGCAACTCTATCTCGAAGATTTCCAAAAACTCGGATTTGACAAACTTTATACCGGCACGGACTGGCTCAACTTTCTCTGGGGCGAAGAGACGCGCGCCAACCGCATGTTGTCCTATCGCATCGCCAGTTTAATTATGAACGCCGCGAGCGTCGAGCGTATCGCCATCATCGAGGCGATGGAAGAGGCGGGTAACATATTCTTCCCTCTGACCGTGCAACTGGCCGCACAAATAGAAGCACGCACGGGCGTGGAGTTGCGCTATCTAGGCCATTTTCATTCCGCGCTTGAGGCCGGGCACACCGGCGCGGGCGACCACGAATCGCTTGCGAAGATAGAGTTGGACGAGCAGACGCGGCGTAAAACTTTGGCGACGGTGGACGAAGTGTTCGCGTTGTTTTCAGACTGGGCGGAGGAAGTTTTGCGCTTCGCCGTCGCGCAACTCGGCGACCGGCTGACCTTGACGCTTCAGTCGTCGTCGCCGTATTCCGTCGCCGCGAGTTCCGAGCAGGTGGACAGGCTCAGTGCCGTCATGTGAAAGTTGTTGGATGTGTTCACACCACGGAAGCCCCGGTAGTGCTAGAATGGAGCCGGCCACCCTCACAGGCGGGTGGCCGCTGCATTTTTACCGGGGGATAAATTTAAGGACTCAACCAACCTGCTCGTTCTTGAAGGGAGAATGAAGAGATGCCCGAATTGCGTGGGACGCTTGCGACGCCTGAAGTGAAGGCGGAATGGGAGCGCGCCTATGAGCTATACAGAGAAGCGCCCGGCGCGCCTTACGATAAGAAAGCTGACCGCACCGAACGCATCAGCTACGTGGCCGAGAAGATGAACCTGACGCGCAAGCAAGCCAAACGCCGGATTCGTAACTACGAAGCCTGGCAGCGCAACATCAAAAAGGGCTTGGTCAGCAAATGACCGCGTGTGAATCCGTCGGCCGTTGAAGGGCGGCCTGATGGTTTGTGCGTCCGCCGCGCAGGCGACCAACTGGGAACTGGTCGTCTGCGCGGCGGAAGTCTATTTACCCGTCCCGCGAGTTGCGCCGGAGAGACGGCAGCCTGCGGCAAAGCAGGCTTGAAGCTCGTTGGCGATGTGGGTCGCGGTTGTGTGCGTTCGTGAAGTGCGAGGATGTATGATACGTCGTCTTTATTTGCAAGAGTGAGCGAGTCAGGGAGGAGAGTTGAATGTCGGAGGGATTGGAAGTCAGGAAGAGCAAAATCTACGGGCGCGGGTGCTTCGCGCTCAAGCGTTTCCCCGCGCGCAAGAAGATCGCGTTTTACGCGGGCGAGTTGATCAGAGGCCGACGTCGCATCGAGGCGCGTTTGCATCGTCAGAACGTCGTCAAGATCATCAGCCTCAACGAAGAGATAGCGATAGACGGAGAGGTCGGCGGCGACGCGACGGCCTACATCAACCACTCGTGCGCGCCCAACGCCTTCATGCGTATCGTGCCGGGCGACCGCGTGGCCTTCTTCGCCCTGCGCGACATCCAACCCGGCGAAGAGATCACGATGAACTACAGAGACCCCGATCACCCGGCAGTCTGCAAGTGCGGCGCGCCCAACTGTCGCTCCAACAAAAGGCGTTAGCCTTAGAACGCCCGACAAAACCAGTAACCACGAACACACACGAAACAGCGCGAAATAACAGTTATATTACTTCGTGCTGTTTCGTGTGGGTTCGTGGTTCATTGCTTTTAGGGCTGGCCGAACCGTAAGCGATACTCGGTCGAGTTCATAAAGCCGTTGACCATGATCCTCACGTTGTTCGGGTCTTCGTTGATGACTCTGAGCCACGCCTGGTAGCCCGACTCCTCCGGCGTCCGCCGCAGGTAGCCGTAGTACTGCATCGCCACGAACGCCCCGTTGTACTCCGCCGCGCCCACCTCGATAGACTCGACAACCGCACGCAAGACCTGCGCTCTCGTCAACACCTGCGCGCCGCTCGCGCCAAGCCGTGCGATCAACTCCGCGCGCGTCAGCACCACGCGTGTGCTCGCTTCCGGCTGCTGCGGGTCGGGCGTCGTGATGTGCGACAACGTGTAGCGGTCGAGCAGGTTGTTGACGAAGGCCGCGTCTGAGAGTCCATCGTAGGCGTCTTTGAACTCCGGCCTCTGTGTGAAGAGGCTCGGATAGGCGGCACGACGCGCGTAGGTGTCTGCGGATGTTTCGCCCGTCACGCTTCGCATGTCGGGGATGATCTCCGCGTACTCGGGGCGGCGGTTCAAAGCCACGCGGTAGAAGTTGTAAACAAAGAAACCCTTCATGCGAAACTCAAGCGAGCCGAAGAACGACTGCGAGACGATCAAGCGATCACACGCCGCCGAAGGACTCCGCGCGTCGAGATTGAACGCGTCCGGGCAGTTGTTCAAGACCGCCGACCAGGGCTCGTTCGCTTCCGGTTCACGACTCAGGAAGTCGAGATAGTGCAGACGGACGAAGAAGCCTGTGGAGAAGGTTGGATTCGCCGCCGCCTGCGAAGTGTCGTTGTCCTGAATGACGAGCGCGGACGTGCGCTGGGTGCCGAGCGTCGCGCCTTGCGGGTTGGCGAGCCGCAGTTGCAAATTCTCCGCTCCTTCCAAATGCACATCGTCAACGAGCGGCACGCGGACGGCCTTCGGCAGCGAATCCCCGGCAGCCCATGAAATCGTCTCGATGGTCGTGGCGTAGTCGCAGCGCGCGTAGGCCGTGCCCTGCGGATACGGGGCGCCGTCCGGCTTTTTGAGCGTCGGGTCGCAAGGCACCGCCGCCGGGTCGTCTATGGTCGCCACGTCAACCGAGGACGCGCCCGAAGTGTCGCCCGTGCGCGTGACGACGACGTTGGCGAACCCTGCGCCTTCCGCCGCTTCATAACTCGCCGCGCTGAAAGCGACCGTCGAGGACGGGGCTGCGCGCGTCGTCAGTTCATAAGCTCCGCGCCCGTAGGTGGCGACCTGAATGCGCCCGCCCGGTTGCGCCGCGAAAGCTGTGATCATGACGGGCGGCAACCCTTCGTTGAAACTCTCCCAGACATTGCCGCCGACGGTCGAACGAAAGACGCCGATGTCCGTGCCCGCGTAGAGCGTCTGCGAGTTGAGCGGATCGATGAGGAGCGCGCTCGTCGGGATGTTGGGCAAATTGCCGCTCACGTCCGCCCACGTCTGCCCGCCGTCGGTTGTTTTGAAGACGTGCCCGGAGCCGTAGCCGGAGACGACGAGATAGGCGTGCGCGGAATTGGACGGGTCAACTACGATGCGCTCGATGAAACGATCCGGCAGCCCCTGGGTGATGTCGCGCCAGTTGACGCCGCCGTCCGTGCTCACCATGGCGCGCCCCTGCCTCGAACCCGTGTAGATGACATTCGTGTCGGAGCGCGCAACGCCGATTGCGCTGAGCACGTCGCGCGTGCCTTTGGTCAGGTCTGTCTCCGGCGCGGGGGCAGTCCACGTGTCGCCGAGGTTCGTGCTCTTGAAGAGACGCCAAGTGCCGAAGTAGATCGTCTGGTCAACTTCGTTGCCGGTGAGGGGTGGGTAGAAGGCGATGCGCGTGTTGATTTCGCTATCGCCCCAAGTGGAGAATGTGCCGATCTGCTTGTCGAAGGAGGTGCTGCCGTTGGCAGCGACCTTGTAGCGGTTGACCCACGCAGAGTAATAGGTGCCGTAGAAGATGCCGGGGTTGACCGGATTGAACAGGCACGCGCCGCCGTCGCTCCCGGACATGTCCGTCCAGTTGACGGTCGGAGCGTTCGTCGTCGTATCTTTGAGGCGACGCTGCGTGCCGTTGTCCTGCGTGCCGCCGATGGTAAAGCCCGCATCGGTCGGGTGCAAGGCGAGGCTGTTGAACTGCACGAGCGAGAGCGTCGTGTTGAGCGATTGCATCGTCGTCCCGCCGTCGGGTGATTTCCAGAGGCCGCCGTCGTTGGCAAGATAGACGCTTGAAGAGTTGCCCGGCTCGAAGGCGAAGGCTTGCTGATCGGCGTGGGTCGAAGCGAGATATGGACGATAAGACCATATCTCACCTGAGAGGTGGAAATTCTGCGTCATGTTGTTCCACGTCAAGCCGCCGTCGGTGCTCTTGTAGAGATCGCGCGTGCCTAGATAGAGCGTGTTGGCATCTTTGGGATCGGCGAAGAGGTAGGTGCAGTAGCCGAACTGGCCGCTGTCAACTTGGTTGAGGCTGCGCGTTTGCCACGTCGCGCCGCCGTCGGCGCTCATGCGCAGGCGCGTCTCGCCGAAGAAGAGCGTGCCGTAGTAAGCGTAAATCCTTTGCGGGTCGGCGGGCGAGATGGCGACGCGAAAGTCCCACAGACCGCCGTGCAGCCCGGTGAGCGGGATGGCGATGCCCGTCCAGTTGAGGCCGCCGTCCGTCGAGCGATAGAGACCGGAGGCGAGGCGTTCGCCCGACAGATGCGACTGCGCGGCGAGCGTCACGTAAAGCGTCTGCGGGTTGGTCGGATGAATGACCACGTCGCGCGCCTGACCGGCGAGCGTCTTCGTCCAGTTGACGCCGCCGTCCGTCGAGATGAAGAAGCCGCTCGCTAAGGAGGTATTGGTAGCGCGGTCTCTCGTCATGTACTGCGCGAGATAGACGCGTTCGGAGTTCGCCGGGTCAACTTCGATGCGAGCCGTTGCGCCGTCCGGCAACGAAGAGTTGCTGACGCGCGCCCAAGTCGCTCCCGCGTCCGTGGATTTGAGGACGCCCGAACCGAGATATTCGTAATCTATGTCGCCCATGCCCGCATAGACGATGGCGGGGTTGCCCGGCGCGAAACTGATCCAACCGACGGCGAGATCAACCTGCTCGTCGCTGACGGGAACGAAATTTTTGCCGCCGACTGTCGAACGCCAGATGCCGCCCGTGGATGCGCCGACGAGGATCAGCTTCGCATTCGCGGGCGAGACGGCGACGGCGTTGATGCGCCCGCTCGTGCCGCCCCAGTCGGTTTGAAATGGCGACACGCTAACGGTCGGGGCGGGGCCAATCGGCGTCCAGACTTGCTGCGTCCCGGCGGCGGCGCGCGTCTGCCCGCCCGTCCCCTTCGACCGGGGACGCGCCGCCCAAGCCTTGCGGCGCGCGTCGAGCGGGATGTCGTCGAACGGGTAGGCGCGTTTCAAGCGAAACCAACTCTGCCGCGCTTCGCGGTCTTCCCCGCCCTCCTCGCCCTCCGCGCGTCGCGGCTCCGGTAGAGACAGCGCGCGCGCGGCGGCTGTCTGCCTCTTTCGCCGCACGAGACGACGCGGGCTGACTCTCTGGACGGCCGCTTCGCGCTTATGACCCGCCGCTTCGCGCTTGCGGCCTGCCGCTTCGTTCTTGAAGACGACACGCTTCACGCGTCTCTGCGTGGCGGCCTGCGTGGGCGACTGGCCGGGCACGACGAGCGCGAGGAGCAGGAGCAGGAGCAAAGGAGTAAAACCGATCCTGATTGGTCGCGTTCCGGTTTGAGCTTTTGATTCTGGTGCGAAGGGGAAAACTCTCATGGCAAAACTCGTTGGGCGAAGGTGAAATCAAACGCAGTTTGTCCGATGCTGCGCGAAGTTTGCACCACGGCAGGGAGTTTTCGCAAGAATTTTCGGGATGTCCCGTCGCTGTGAGGAATTGCCGGAAAGGTCGCGCGCCCGCACCAATCAAATGAGGAGTGTGCTCGCTTCAGCTTAACTCTCTGCGCCCCCTCTGCGACAACTCTCTGCGCCTCTGCGGTGAAGGCTTACTCGACTAAGATTCACCGCAGAGGCGCAGAGTTCACGCAGAGGAGGCGCAGAGAGGTCAAATCAGATTGGGGCATCGACATCAAGCGGGCTTGAATGGCGCGGGCGGGTTGAGCAGTTTGCGTAGTCTCAGGCGGGCTTTGTGCAACTGTGATTTCGACGTGCCGGTGGAACATCCGAGGATGCTCGCGATCTCCTCGTGCTCATAGCCTTCGATGTCGTGCAGGACGAAGACCGCACGATAGCCGGGGGCGAGCCGCGCCAGCGCGTCGTCCAGAGTGATCTTATCTATCACCTGCATCCGACCGGGATGCTCCGTCCCACGCACGGTCTGTCCGGGCATCTCGCCGTCTTCCGTCGTCTGCTCACGTCGCTTGTTCTTGCGGAAGTGCATCAGGACTTGGTTCACGGTGAGTTGATGCAACCACGTCGAGAAGGCCGACTCGCCGCGAAAGCTCCCGATCTTGCGATAGAGGTGGACGAAGACTTCCTGCGTCAAATCTTCCGCCTCCGCGACGTTCTGCGTCATCCGCAAACACAGCCCATACACGCGCCGGTGGTGACGCCGGTAGACTTCCTCAAACGCACGCATGTCTCCCCCGGCGACATCCCTCGACAATTTGTAATCGGAGCTTTCGGTTAAGCTCGTCTGCGTCGTCGCCGCCATGCGAGATAACTCCGGCCAGACTTGCAACACTTCGGCTGTGACCATTTTCTTCGTCTAAGCCTCCCAAGCTATATGAATCATTTCCCGCACCGTCACTTCGCAGGCTGCTGCGGCGTCTCCGGCACGTTCGCGTCCGGCTCGCTCTCTTCGATGATCTTCACCTTGCTGCCGAACCGTTTGTAATCCGTGTAACGGACGCGCATGCGCAGATGCACCGTCTGCCCTTTCGGAAAGACGAGTTCGTCGTCCGCGTAGGTGTAGGTCGGGAACCAGTATTTGCCGTCAACCTGTTCGCGGTATGTCTCAAACACGGGGAAACGCTGCTTGCCTTCCGGCACTCCCTTGCCGCGCACCTTGACGATCTGCAAATCCCTCTCGTCAACCCAGATGCGCCCCTGAAAAAACCTTTCGCTGACTTTCTTCGGCAAGACTTTCGGCGCAACGTCGAAGACATAAGTGTCCAACTCGTCGAGGCGTTCTTTGCCCGCGTAAGAGAAGTTGTAGAGGTTGATCTTGGACGCTTCGAGCGCGAAGGGCTGGACGCCGCCGAGGTCTTCCAAATCTTCCTGCGTCAAAGAGATTTCCGTCAGCGTCGGCGGCGGGAAGTGAGTGATCTTCTCGAAACGCTCTCCGCCTTCGGCAAACACAAACTGCGAAGTGCGATGATATTCGCCGGTGATCTGCCCGCCCATGCCGATGGTTTGAATCGTCGCATCGCGGCTAAAAGCGTATGCGTTCAACGCCTTCCGAAACTCCGTCTCCTTCGCCGTGAAGGTGCGTATGATCCGCTCGACATCGAGACCTTCCGTATCTCGACCCGTCGTTTTGTCGCTCGCATTAACTTCCACGCCCGGCGGTTGCTGCGCCTGTGCCCGACTGCTATTCAAGACCGCTGTGCCGGGCAACAAGACGAACACCAACGCACAGAGCCGGATAGAGATTCTCATTTGAAATCAACTCCCCCGTTTTCGTCGCCCCCCTCTCGCCACGCCCCGGAGACACAACTCTCGCGGGTCTGGAGGGGCTTTTTGAGATATTGCTTTGGACGCTGATTTCGTGAAGCGGAAAGTAAAGAGTTCGTCAACCGAGTGTAAAGTTTTGTCAATAAGTTCGACCGTGCGCGCTCGCGTCGGGTTCGAGATAACGCCGCTAAATTTTTGGGGAGGGCGACGCCGCACGCCCCTGCGACGAACGCCCTCCCCGCCGTCATACGACGCTCTCTTCGGAAGGAGTCAGTTTCCGATGCGACGTATGACACTCTCGCCTGCTTTCAACCCCCCCATGATCGAAGCGACGGCGAAGTTTAAATCTGAGGGGAGACCGTCCACCGGCCTCCCCCGGTAGAAGCTCGCCCCGTTATCGCTTTTGAAGGCCGGATAGCGGGTGCGGCTTCGACAGTCGTTACCTGCCGTCAGGCACGTCCACCGTTTCACCTCCCGGCGCATGATGGCCGCGCCGCTCGAACTGCTGGCGTCGCTCCGCGAGCCTGGCTTTCTGCTCGGTCGTCAGGAGCGCGTAGACTTGCGACATCATGCGCGCCTGCGCCACCTCTAATTCGACGTGGAGGTTTGCACGCGCCTGCGCTGCCGCGCGCACCGCCGCCTCGTCGAATGCGCCGTCCTTCAATCCGTCGAACGGCGTGCCGCCCGCGTTGAACAGTTGCTCGCGGATGCTCTTCGTGCTCTCCTCGAAACTATCCCTGATCTGTTTGACCTGCGCTTTCTGCGCGTCCGTCAAATTCAAATCGCGCTCCAACGGGCCGAGGCCGCCACCGCCGCGTGCCCCTCCGCGTCCCGGCCCGCCGAACCCGCGCCGCTCGCCGCCGCCCTGCTGCGCGAACCCCACGACCGTCATCATCAAAGCGGCGACGAACACCAACGCCGCGCCGATTCTCAATCTCGTTTTTGTCACTTTCATCTCTTCACTCCTTCATCAAAAAATCATTCCCGCGAAATAAAGCCCATTCTCTCTTCGCCACAACTTATACGCGAGATGAGCGCGGGGCGACGTAAAGAGTCCGTCTATGAAATGTAAAGTTTTGTCAATTTCCGGTGTGTACTGATTACAGCTTGACACTTCTTTACAATCGGCGACGGGCGGTTGAGCTAGAATGGACAGTTTTTGAGAGTTGGTGCGGCGCGGGTGCGCTGAAAGAAGGGTGTGTGATGGAGCGTGTGTTGGTGATTGACGATGATGTGGCGCTCTGCGAATTGGTCGCGGAGTATCTCGAACCGGAAGGCTACGAGGTCGAGGCGGTGCACGACGGCGAAGCGGGCGTCGTGCGTGCGCTCTCGGGCGAGCACGCGCTTGTGGTGCTCGATTTCATGCTCCCCGGCATCAACGGCTTTGAAGTGCTGCGCCGCATACGCGCACGCTCGCGCCTGCCCGTCGTGATGCTGACGGCGCGCGGCGAAGACGTGGACAGAATCGTCGGCTTGGAGATCGGCGCGGACGACTATTTGCCGAAACCTTTCAACCCGCGCGAACTCGTCGCACGCATCAGCGCGGTGCTCAGGCGCACGCGCCCAAACGCGGAAGATGAAAAGGGGTTGCCGGAGTTGCTCGCCGTCGGCGATGTCGAAATGAACACGGGCACGCGCGTGGTGCAGCGCGCGG
>DASYMM010000408.1:0-7571 GCA_036009085.1 Pyrinomonadaceae bacterium
GCGTTCATAGTAGTCCGCGAGCGTGCGCTCGGATGTGAACTGCGAAGCGTCTTCGAACGACAACGCATACTCTTCCATGAAGCGTCGGCGGCGCGCTTCCGGCAACTCCGGCATCTGCGCCGTCACCGCTTCGATAAACGCGGGCGTGACGACGAGCGGCGGCAAGTCCGGTTCGGGGAAATAACGATAATCTTGCGCATCCTCTTTCGAGCGCATCACGCGCGTTTCTCCGACGCGGTCGTCCCACAGGCGCGTCTCCTGCGTCACGCGCCCGCCCGATTCGATCAACTCGATGTGCCGTGCGATCTCGAACTCGATGGCCTTCTGCATGAAGCGCACCGAGTTCAGATTTTTAAGTTCGACCTTCGTGCCGAACTTCTCCTCGCCCGCGCGCCGCACAGAGACGTTCGCCTCGCAGCGCAAGTTGCCCTTCTCCATGTCGGCTTCGGACGCGCCCACCCATTGCAACGCGCGCCTGACGTGGTTCACGTAATCGTAGGCTTCCCAGGAGGTGCGAAAATCCGCTTCGGTCACGATCTCTGCGAGCGGCGTGCCCGCGCGGTTGAGATCGACGTAGGAATAACGATCCGTTTCGGGCAGCCCTTCGTGGACGTTCTTGCCCGCGTCTTCTTCGAGGTGCATGCGCGTGATGCGAATCAGCATCGGTCGCCAGTCGCGCGCGTGTCCCGCGTCGTCGCGCGTGGCGGTCATAATTTCCAGTTCGCCGTGCTCGGAGAACGGGCGGTCGAACTGCGAAATTTGATAGCCCTTCGGCAAGTCTGGATAGAAATAATTTTTGCGTGCGAAGATTGATTGCTCGTTGATGCGCAAGCCGAGCGCGAGCGCGGCGCGTGCGCCGAGTTCGACGGCGCGACGGTTCAAGACCGGCAGCGCGCCCGGCAATCCCAGACACACGGGACACGTGTTCGCGTTCGGCTCATCGCCAAAACGCGTCGAGCAGCCGCAAAAAATCTTCGACTCCGTATTCAGTTGCGCGTGAATTTCAAGGCCAATGACGGCCTCCCAGCCTTCTTTCATAATTTGTCCGTTGTCCGTGGTCAGTTGTCAGTTGTTTCTCTCTTGCTTTAATTGAGCTTTCATCTTTAGCCAGTCGCCCGCGACACACAAACAACTGACCACGGACTACTGACTACTGACAGTTTTTTTCGGTTCGAGCGGAAGCCCTGCGTCGCGCCATGCGTTGATGCCGCCGACGAGGATGTAGAGTTCCGTGAAATCGTATTCTTCCAAGATCAGCGCCGCACGGGTGCTGGAATTTTCGTAGTGTCAGGCGCAGTACGTGACGACTGGGCGACCGCGCGGCACCTCTTCGATGCGCGCTTCCAACTCTTCGCGCCGGATGTAGAGCGACCCCGGAAGCTGCACGTCGCTCCGCGCGTAGTGGCGCGCGTTGCGCGTGTCGAGAAACACGGGCGCGCGTCCCTCCGACACTAATCTCCAAGCTTCCTCAGGGCTGACGCGCACGGGCGGCTCTCGAATGTCTCCCATCTCCTTACGACCTTCAATCGAATCCAAGCTTGCCCTCCGTCGTCGCGGCGCGCACACATCGAACGCGAAACACTGAGCACGCGCCGGCGCGTTTGCCATCTTTCTGCGCGGCGGGCGACATTCATGTGTGAAAATTTGAGTATAGCATTCAGTTGAAGGCGCGGCGAAACGGGCGTGGATTTCCGTCTGTGTGGAAAGAAAAACTAGCTTGCCTGTCGCGAATTTAGTATAAAATCCGCGCATCCAAACTCCGCTTTCGATGTTTGAAACTGCGGCAGCGTCCTCTTATGCAGCGGGCGGCTGTCGTTATCAATTTGTCCACCTTATTCTCCCGAAGGAGGGAATGAAAGTTATGGCTAAAAGAATTGCGACGATTCTCGGCATCGTGTTTCTGCTGGTCGGCGTTATCGGCTTTGTCTCGCCCGGCTTCCTCGGCGCGCACCTGAATACGACGCACAACCTCGTCCACATCATCTCCGGCGCGGTCGCGCTCTACCTGGGGTTGGCCGGTTCGCTCTCCGCCGCGCGTCTCTTCTGCCTCGTCTTCGGGGTGGTCTATCTGCTGCTCGGCGTGGTCGGCTTCCTGCTCGGCACAGGCGCAGACCGCATGTTCGACGTGGCGGGCATCCTGCATCTGGGGACGATGGATCACATCATCCACATCGCGCTCGGCATCATCTTTTTGATCGGCGGACTGCTGACCAAGGCCGGGTACGACGCGGTCAGAGACCACGACTGAGCGCGCCGCCGCGCGTCAACGAATCCGAGAGAGAGATCGCGGGAGGAAAGGGAGAGCGCGCTAACCGCCGTCGCCGTGGCCGCACGGGCGGCGCATCTTCTTCCCGCGCTCTCCCTTTCATTTTTGCCGCCCGTTTGCCGCCTCACCTCACGTCGGTTAAGATGCTCCACATCAAAATTCAAGGATGAACGCTACCGGCAAGACCGTCCGAACACGCATCATTCATCTTTAAAACAATTATCAGGAGAGTGCTTCTTTAATGATCAAAACGGTGGAATGGACTGCCGAAGGCGTGCGCATGATCGATCAGCGTCTACTGCCGACGGAAGAAAAATATTTAATTCTGCGTTCGTGTGAGGAGGTGGCCGACAGTATCCGCGACATGGCGGTGCGCGGCGCGCCCGCGATTGGCGTCGCCGCCGCGATGGGAATCGCCGTCGGACTGAAACAAGCGGTCGCCACCTCCACGCCCGATCTCCAATACGACTTCGATCACATGTGCGAGTTGATGAGCCACACGCGCCCGACCGCCGTTAATCTCTTCTGGGCAATCGAACGTATGCGCGAGGCTTTTCGCCGCGCCGCCGCCGAGACTTCCGATGTCGAAGAGATCAAGCGTCGCCTTGTTGACGAGGCCAAAACCATCTACGACGAGGACATCGCCGCGAACCGCGCGCTCGGACGCTTCGGCGGCGAGTTGCTCGCGGACGGCGCGACGGTGCTCACGCACTGCAACGCAGGCGCGCTCGCCACCGCAGGCGACTACGGCACCGCGCTCGGCGTGATTCGCGGCGCGCGCGATGCGGGCAAACGCATCGCCGTCATCGCAGACGAAACGCGCCCTTTCCTGCAAGGCTCGCGCCTCACCGCATGGGAACTCGATCAAGACGACATTCCCATCACGCTCATCACCGACAACATGGCCGGGCACGTGATGAAGCAGGGCAAGGTTGACGCCGTTGTCGTCGGCGCGGATCGCATCGCCGCGAACGGCGACACGGCCAACAAGATCGGCACCTATATGGTCGCCGTCCTCGCACGTCAGCACAACATCCCTTTCTACGTCGCCGCGCCCATCTCAACCGTTGATCTCGCGCTCCCCACGGGCGAGCAGATTCCCATCGAAGAGCGCAACGAAAGGGAGGTGACGCACATGCACGAACACCGCCTCGCGCCCGAAGGCATCAACGTGCACAACTACGCCTTCGATGTCACGCCCAACGAATTCATCGCCGCCATCATCACCGACAAAGGTGTCGCCCGCGCGCCTTACACGGAGACCTTGCGAAAGCTGTTCGGCGAACAGAAGTAAGATTCACCACGGAAACACAGAAGACACGGAGGGGGCACAGAGAGTTGATTGATCTCTGTGCCCCCTCCGTGTCTTCTGTGTCTCTGTGGTGAACGTTTTCGTTTAACCCTTAACTAACGTGCGAAGCGGCTCTGCTTCCACCAGTCAATCGTGTGACGCAAGCCTTCTTCCAAGCCGACCTGCGGCTTGTAGCCGAGAAACTCGCGGGCGCGCGTGATGTCTGCGAGGCTGTGCTTCACGTCGCCGACGCGCGCGTCGCGGTACTCGGCCTGCACGTCCGTCTTTCCAGTGATCTTCTTTAGCCGCTCCAGCAGTTCGTTGAGCGTCACGCGCTCGCCGTTGGCGACGTTGATGATCTGGCCGATGCCGCTCGTGGTTTCGGCGGCGCGTATGTTGGCGTCAACGACGTTCGAGACGTAAGTGAAATCGCGCGATTGCTCGCCGTCGCCGTAGATGACGGGCGTTTGGCCGGTCGAGAGCGCGCCGATGAAGCGTGAGATGACGCCGGAGTAAGTCGAACTGGGGTCTTGTCGCGGCCCGAAGACGTTGAAGTAGCGCAGGGCTACGGTTTCGAGTTTGTAGGTGCGCGTGAAGACCTGACAGTAATACTCGCCGATGAGCTTCGCGGCGGCGTAAGGCGAGAGCGGGTCGGGCGCCATCGTTTCGACTTTGGGCAGCGTCGGCTGGTCGCCATAGGCCGAACTCGAAGCGGCATAGACGACGCGGCGCACACCTTGCTCGCGCGCAGCCAGAAGCAGAGAAAACGTCGCTTCGGCGCAGGCACGGTGCGTCTCGCGCGGATTCTCCACCGAACGCGGCACACTGGGGATCGCGGCTTCGTGATAAACGAGTTCGACATCTTCGAGCGCGCGCCTGAGCGTCTCTTCGTCGTTCAGGCTGCCACGCACGAAATCTATGTCGCCGCCGATCTCTTCCAGATTTTCGAGATGGCCGGTTGAGAGGTTGTCAATGACGCGCACGCGCGCTCCGCGAGCGGCGAAAGTTGCGGCGATGTGCGAGCCGACGAAACCGGCTCCGCCGGTCACGAGTACGATTCCAGAAAGACTCATAAATTTAGAGGTCAGAGGTTAGAGGTCAGAGGTCAGAGGTAGAGATTAGTAAGAAGCAGTTTTTGTTTTAACTGACCTCTAACCTCTAACCTCCGACCTCTGCATTTGTCTGCCGACGCCGACGTACTCGAAGCCGAGTTCGGACATGGCTTCGGGTTCGTAGATGTTGCGTAAATCGGCGATGCGCGGCGCGCGCATCAGTTCGCGCACGCGTTCCATGTTGAGCGCGCGAAACTGATTCCACTCGGTCATAAAAACGAGCGCGTCCGCGCCCTCGACCGCTTCGTATTCGTCGGCGACGTAAGTAATACCTTGCAGATAGCTGCGTGCGGCATCCATCGCAATCGGGTCGTAGGCGCGCACCGCCGCGCCGCGTTCGAGCAAGAGGCGAATGATGTCAACTGAAGGGGCTTCGCGCATGTCGTCCGTGCCGGGTTTGAAGGCGAGGCCGAGTACGGCGATGGTCTTGCCACGCAAATCGCCCCCGACCAGCTTTTCGATCTTCGGCACCATCAACTCGCGCTGCCGCTGGTTGACGCGCACGACCGCGTCAACGATGAGCGCGTCATAATCATATTTGTTTGCGATGGAGAGAAACGCGTTCGTGTCTTTGGGAAAACAGGAGCCGCCGAAGCCGGGGCCGGGATGCAAGAATTTCCGCCCGATGCGGTTGTCCATGCCGAGGGCGCGCGCCACGTCATGCACGTCGCAGCCGATCAGGTCGCAGAGGTTGGCGATCTCGTTGATGAAGGAAATCTTTGTGGCGAGAAAAGCGTTGGCCGCGTACTTCGTCAGCTCCGCGCCTTCCATCGAGGTGATGACGAAAGGCGTCTCGATCAAGTAGAGCGGGCGATAGAGGTCTTTGATGATGGCGATGGCCTCTGCATCGCGGCTGCCGATGACGACGCGGTCGGGGCGCATGAAATCGCCGATGGCCGCGCCCTCGCGCAGAAATTCCGGGTTCGAGACCATGCCGAACTTCGCGTGCTTGTTTTGCTCTTTGATGATGCCGCGCAGATGCTCGCCCGTGCCGACGGGGACGGTGGACTTCGTGACGATCACCTTGTAGTCCGTCATGTGCTCGGCGACGGAGCGCGCCGCCGCGTCCACGTAGCTCAAGTCAGCCGAACCGTCCGCGCCCTGCGGCGTGCCGACGGCCAGCAGGATGACCAGCGAAGGCTCGACCGCGCTCTTCAAGTCGGTCGTGAATTTCAAACGTCCGGCCTGTGCGTTTTTCTCCACCAGTTGGTCAAGGCCGGGTTCGTAAATCGGAATCTTGCCCTGATTGAGTTCCTCGATCTTTCGCGTGTCAATATCGAAGCACACCACGTCAACGCCAAACTCGGCGAAACAGGCTCCCGTCACAAGGCCGACGTAGCCCGTCCCGATCACGGCAATCTGCATCTTTAAAACAGACCTTTCAAGGAGTGGTACATTTAGACAAAAGTTTGCGGGTCACGCGGGGCGAACCCGCGCGTGACCCGCAAGTGAATGTTCTCGTCTACCGTGCGCGAGAAGATTGCACGGCCGTCGAAGCCTGACAACTTGACAGCCGGCGAACTTAGAATCGGCTCGGGCTGAAAACCGGAGCGGTGCCGCCGACGCCAAGGTCGTTGCTATCGTCGGTCGCCGCGATCACGGCAGCGGCAATCGCGCCGCCCGCAGCCAGAAGAAGCGCCGCGAGCGCGCCGCCCGTCAAGGAGCCGAACGAGGTCGCACGGGTCAAGCGCGTGCAGCGCGAACCCGGTTGAGCCGTTCCGGCGGTGTCCTGATTACCGGCAGCGATCTGCTTGACGCTGTTGCCGGCACGCAGTTCGACGCGACCCGATTGGGTGGCGACTTCCGTGTTGCCGCATTCGACGTTCACGGTGAAAACGTTCGGCATGCTGTTGTCAGCCACCGCCGAGCCGTCTTTGGTGACGACGCTGGCCGCCGTGCCCGAAGAGGTTGACAGGCGCACGCGCCCGGCCTCTAGCGTGCCGGTGACGCTGTTGTCCGTAAAGCTGAGTTTAATACTTGATTCCGGCAAGACTTCGACGCGTCCGAGTTTGCCTAAACTCACGACTGCGCTCGAACCTTTGGCGGTGGTGACGGTGCTGTCCGAAAAAACTGTCGCACCGGAGATCGCGTTTGTTCCGTTCACGGAAACTTCGCCGACAACCGACAGTTCGCCTGAGGCCGACTGTGCCTGCGCCGCCAAAGCGACCATTGAGAACGTGCTCAAAATGGCAACTGTGAGGCAGAGCGAAATAGCCATGCGGCTCCAATTTCTGCTAATCATTATTCTCCTCCCGAGTAGACTGAACCAGTGTTTGTAGAGAGCGCGCTGCGAGCCTGTGGTAGAGACCTTCGCAGAAGACGGATTCTGATATTTCCTCGCTAAACCCGCCTAAAATTCAATTGCGCCCCTGTAGCATTCCTTAAGAAAGCAGGTCAGCGAGCCTCTGTGGGCTGCTTTGACCAAGCCTTTTTACATCAATCCCCGTTTGCTGTCAATAAACATTTAGCTAAATTCTCAGCTTTTTCTTGGCTTTTTTGTGCGCCCGCCCGCGCCCTGTGGGAATAACGGGACGCGATCAGCGCACTTCACGCCCGCCGTTCGAACAGATAGGCGCTGTCGAAGAGACGCCCCGCCCGTCCGTCGTGCGCGGCAAACTGCCGCCGCCTGGGTTCGCCGCGACTGTTTCGCGTGCCGTTCCAGATGGCCGCGCCCGCAAATTCGCCGCCCGCATACGATTCGGCGAGCATGTAACTCCCCCGCGCGCGCTCAGTTTGCGCGAGCTTTTTTTGACCGGCGGGCGAAGCGGGCGCAGGCGGGTAAGGACTCGGCCCCCACTTGTCCACGGGCGACAGAGTCTCTTTCCAACGCAGCCACGCGATGCGCGATTCTTCGGTTAATAAATTTGTGTCTTCGAAGCCGTGCGCGGTGGCGAACTCGCGC
>DASYMM010000409.1:0-15928 GCA_036009085.1 Pyrinomonadaceae bacterium
GTCACCTGCACGAAGACGCCCGTGGTGGTCGGCTCGTTAACGGGGGAGGTTCGATTCCAGACGAAAATTTCGGGATTGAAGTCTGCGTTCTTAAAATCCGACCCGCCGGTCACGAGCCTGTTGCGCGTCGAGACGAAGACGATGCGCGAGCCCCGGTCGTTGAGTTGTGCCGAGCGATTATCGTCTGCGACGATGGGCGCGGTGTCAGCCGTGCCCGCGACGGGCAGGCGGCTCGCCGGCGTATCGGTGACGCGCGTGAAGTCGTTCACACGAAGGTCTTGAAAGGCGATGTCCGCGCCGCTTCTCAGATCGACGGCGGCCACGCCCGGGATGCGAAAGAGAAAAATTTCCTGATTGCCGTCGGCCTGAAGCGTGGTCTTGTTGGTGTCGCCGTTGAAGTTGAAGGGCGTGTCGGCGTTTGAACTGAAGACGATCCAGCGTCCGTCGCGGCTGATGAAGGGGCGGTTGTTGCTCACCTCGACGGCGACGTTGCTGAAATCGGGGCGTCCGGTCGTCGTGTTTACGGTGATCGCGGGATTGGCCGAGTTAACGCGCGCGCTCGTCGTGTTGGTGATCTGGAAGATGCGCCGCTGCGCGTAGTCGTAGAGGAAAATTTCGCGGTTGCCGTCGGCGTTGTTGACGGTTCTGGTGGTCTCACCGGGATACAAAGTTGCCAGATCGCCCGTTGACTCGAAGACGACGAAACGCCCGTTTCCGCTGATGCTCGTGACGAAAGCGTCGGCATTGGAAGAAGTGATCTGCGTGAAGGATGAATCGCGGGGCGTCGGGCTTGGCGTCTGCGCGGCGGCCAAACCTGCCGCGAGGCAGACGAGCATTAAGGCAATCAAGGACAGGCGAAAAGCGTTTTTCAATGGAAAATCTCCAAATGAGGCCGAAACAGGATTAGCGATGTTCATGAAAGTTCTAGAGACCGCCGCGCGCCCGCAGACGCCGGCAGCGACGACAGGCGAACGGGAACGGGCATTTTAAGCGCAACGCCCGCGTTAGAGCAAGTTAGGCCGACGCTTCCTCTGATGAGCCACAGGCGGCGCACAGTTGCCGGAGAAAAGGGATGAAGGATGAGGATGAGGGATGAATCAGAAAACTGCTCAACATCTTGAGTGCTTTTCTGATTCATCCCTCATCCTTCATCCTTCATTCTTTTCCCTTACGGTTGTCCGAACCTGAGACGGTATTCGGTCGAGTTCAGGAAGCCGTTGATCATCTCGCGGCGACTCGTGCCGCGTTGCAGGGCGTCCAAGTTGGCCTGATAGCCTGCGGCTTCCGGCGTCCGGCGCAGGTAGCCGTAGTATTGCACGGCGACGAACGCGCTGTTGAACTCTATCGCGAACACTTGATCCGAGTCGGCGATGGCGCGGAAGACCTGCGCCCGCGTCAGGAGATTCGAGTCGAGGCGGTTCGTCAAGTCTGCGCTAGTTAAAGTAACTCGCGTGCCGCTGTCGGGGGTGAACGGGTCGGGCGTCGTGACCGAAGCGAGTCCGTAGCGTCCGAGCAAGGCCGAGACGAACTGCGGGTTCGACAGGCCGCCGTAGATGTTCGCGAACTCCTGCCGCGCGACGAACGCGGTCGCCAGTTGTGCGCGGCGGGCATAGACTTCCGCCTCTGTCGCACCCGCTAAGAAACTCATGTCCGTTACGATCTCCGTGTACTGCGGCAGGCGGTTGAAGGCCACCTTGTAGAAGCGGAAGGCGTAGGAGCCTTTGAGATTAAACTCCGGCGCCTCGAAGAAGGCGCGCGAGACGGCGATGCGGTCGCAGTCCGTGTTCGTCGCAGGCCCCGTGTTGACGTTCGGGCAACGGTTCATCACAGCCGTCCACGGCTCGCTCGGTTCCGGCTCACGCGAAAGGAAGTCGAGATACTGCTGGCGGACGAAGAAGGAGTAATCAGCCGGGCTGAGGGTGATGATCGGGTTGCGTGCGCCTGCCTCGTCGTTGTCCGTGATGGTCACGGTGGCGAGGTTCTGCGCGCCGAGCGTCGTGCCCGATCCGGCGACGTTCGACAGTTGCAGTTGGAAGGTCTCGGCGTTTTCGTCGTGCCCGTCGTCAATGAGCGGCACGGTGATGGTCTTGCTGAGTTCATTGGCGGCGAACGAGAGACGGCCAACCGTGGTCGCGAAGTCGCAGCGGGCGAATGCGCCGCCGTTGTTGTTCACCGTGTCGGCGCAGCCGATGTTGAAGGTGTCGCTATCGACGGTGCGGTAATCAACCGTCACCCCGCTGGACGTGTCGCCCGTGCGCGTGACGGTGATGGTGGCGCGCGCGTCGCCCTCGCCGACCTGATAGGTCGTCTGCGCTAACCCGACGCTATTCGGCCCCGCAGGGATGAGCGCGCCGGTGAAGTTTGCCGTGAGCGCGTCCAGACCGTTATTGGCGAAGGTCTGGCTCGGAGGCGTGAAGACGTAACCGGGTTTCGAGGGCGTGACGGTATAACTCGCCCCGATGCTGAGGTTCGCGAAGAAGTACTGCCCCGCTCCGTTGGTGGTAGTGGTCGCAGACTGCGTCCCGCTAAGCGTCATCGTAACGCCGCTCATCGGCGCGCCGTTCTCCGTCACTGTCCCGCTGATCGTCAGCGACGAGGCGCGCGGGGTGAAGGTGATGGTCTGCGCGTTCGTCAGATTTTTCGGCGACGTTTCCGAGGTGTGCGAAGCGACGACGTAAGCCTCCGGCTCGCCGTTTGAAATGCCGACGACGGGGAACGTGTTCGCAACCGCACCGTAGCGCATCTGGATCGTGCCGTCGGCGCGCAACTCGATCTCGAAGTTGACCGGGCTGCCGCCGGTGCATGCGCCCTGGCTGGCCTGCGTGGGATTACAGGGCACGCCCTGCCAGCGGAAGATGACGTGATTGGCGTCGGCCTCGCGCACAAAGATGCCCGCGTCGGCGCGGCGCGACGTGCTGAGGTCAATATCGTCCCACAGCCCTGCGATCATCTTCTGGCCTTGCAGAGCATCAACCGCGCTTGAGGAATCGTCCGCGTCGCCGTTGTCGCGGCGGGGCGGGTTGGTGAAGTAGATCGCGCCGTTGGTGGAGAGGGTCAGGGCGTTAGTGACGCCGTAGAACCTGAACGCGAACGGCATGTTGTAGGTCACGTACTTGTCGTCGCCCGTCACGAGAGGCGTGCCCGACATGGCGGTGAGTCCCGGCGCGCCGCTGAGCGTCACGGTATAGGGGTTGGTGCTGAAGTTGTCGGGGAGCGTCACGGCGACCGACGTGTCGGTGCTGTTGCCCGCGTTGTCGTAGGCGCGCAGGATGATCGTGCCGCTGAAGTTTTTGTAGGGCACCGCGACCAAGACGCTCTGCTGCGTGCCCGCCGGGGCGGGGGCGAGGCTCGTGGGCATCAGGGTTTTAACGCCCGTCGTCGGGTGGACGAAGAAGAAATCATAATCGGCGGCGGTGCCGGAATTGCCGTCGTCGCCGGAGGCCGTCCACGCCAGCGTGACGCCGCGCCCGATGGGCAGCGGCGCGGCGACGCGCAGGTTGCCGACCGGCGCGGGCGCGGTCGTATCGTTCTCTGACGCGCTCTGCATGGCGTTGGCGACGTTGAGGCGTCGCCCCGTCGTCGTCGCAAATTCGAGAGAGTTGATGCGGTCGCCGGTGTAGGCGAGCACGCCGCGCAGTTGCGACATGGAGATGTTCGGGTTGGCCGCAATGACGAGCGCGGCTGCGCCCGCGACGTGCGGCGAGGCCATCGAAGTGCCGCTGAAAGAACCATAGCCGCCGGGCACCATCGAGGGAGGAAGCGTGCTCACGATGCTTGAGCCGGGCGCGCCGATGCTGACGATGCGCGCGCCGAAGTTGGAGAAAGATGAGAGCGAGTCGGTGCTGGTGGTGGAAGCGACGGCGATCACGTTGGGCGAGTCGTAACTGGCCGGGTAGTCAGGATAATTGAAGTTGTCGTGCGCCTCGTTGCCTGCGGCGACGACGAAGAGGATGCCCGCCGTGTTGAGTTGCTGGATGGCGTCGAGCGCGGAGAGCGACTTGCCGGGGCCGCCGTAAGAGTTGTTCAGCACGCGCAGGTTGACGCCGCGCTGGCGCATCTGAAGCGCGTAGTTGTAGCCCTTGATGATGTTCGTGATCGAGCCGCCGTCGGGGCCGAGCACCTTGAGCGCCATGATGCTGACTTCCCAGTTGACGCCCGTGACGCCGAGCGCGTTGTCGCCTTCCGCGCCAATCGTGCCCGCGACGTGCGTGGCGTGATCGTCGCCGTCTTCGCCGTCGAAAATCGAACTGTTGTTGTGGTCGAAGTCCCAACCGTGCACGTCGTCGGCTAAGCCGTTGCCGTCGTCGTCGAAGTTGTTGTTCGGAACCTCGCCGGTGTTCGTCCAGATGTTGTCTCTTAAATCCTCATGATTGATGTCAACGCCGCCGTCGAGCACGCCGACCACGACATTGCGGTTGCCGATGGTTCTGTCCCACGCGCTCGGCGCGCCAATCTTGCCGAGGCCGTACATTTGCGGGAAGAGCGGATCGTTCGGCGTGCGCTGGGTGCGCCAGATGTAGTTCGGTTCGGCGTAGAGCACGTCGGGGCGGGCGGCGAGTTCGGCGACGGCTTCGAGCGTGCGCGTCTCTTCAACTTTGGCGAGGCGCAAACCGCGCACGATCTCCGAGCCTTCAAAGCGTTGGAAAGTTACTTCGCCGCCGTCCGCCGCGCGCAACGACACGGGCGCGGCTTCCGCCGTCTTGGCCGCTGCGTCGGTGCGGAAACGCACGAGCACATCGCCCGGCACGAACTCCGCGCCCTCGACGATGTTGGCCTGTCCTTTGAGCGTGATTTGCGACTTGCGGGGCTGATCTTCCTGCTGCTGCGGCGACGCGCCCGCGTTGATGAAGGGCAGGCTCGCGGCGACGGCAAACAAACTCAAGACTAAAACGAGACGGCGTGCGGCGCGCGTCGGCACCGACAGTTTCCGGCCTAACGGGGAACGAAACATCTGTAAGTCTCTCCTGTATTAAAAAAACGCGCCCGCTGGAAGTGCTTAAAAAGAGCGCGCGCTCAAGAATGCGTCAAAAATGGCCTGAAAAGTTGAACTGTGGGGGGCGTCCGGCAAAAGCTCTTAGTTCGAGGACGATGCGAACTCCATATCAGATGCGAAAACGCCCGCCCAAAGATGTACGCGCGCCCATTATTTTTCGGATGTTTGCGGGGATTTGCTGACAAATACGGGCGTCAATAGAGTCTTCATTTCAGCTTAACTCTCTGTGCCCCTCTGCGTTCCGCGTCAACGGAAGTTTTGCCCGATCTGCTCCGTGCCGAACGTGCCGATGCCGTTTAAGCGGAAACTGAAGACGACGCGGTTCTCTTTACGCAATCCGAGGTTGAAAAAAGTGTCCTGCAACGTCACGGCGCAGCAATCCCAACTGTAGCCGAGCGTGAAAGTTGAACTGACGAGCGGCGAGTTTTTGCCCGGTCGGTTCTGGAAATCGAAGAAGACCGCCGCCCCGCCAAACGCCCCGCGCTCGCGGTTGCCGATGAAAATATAAGGGCTGTACTGCGAGCCGCGCAAAGTGCCCGCTTCCCTGCCGCGCGCGTCGGCGAACTGTTGGAGGCTCGGCGCGAGTTTGATGGCGCGCGTGTAATAGAAGGTCTGGAAGATTTGCACGAGACGGCGGTTGAGTCCGAAGCTGACGACGAGGTCGCGCACGCCGCCGCCCTGCACGTCGAGGTTGGTGCGCACGTCGGTCGCCAAATTCGGGTGCGGGCGATAACGCGCTTCGACGCTCAGAGGCGAGAAGCGACGCGGCACGCCGCCATAAGTGAAACCGGAGAAAGTATTGATCGGATAAAACTGGTTGCGCCTGCCGGGAATAAGCGCGCCGCCGAAATACGGGTCGAAGAAATACTTCCCGCGAATCGTGATCGACAGAACCTCTTCGGGACGGCTGGCGACGGGCGCGCCCGTCTTACCGCTGCCGGGAACGTTCGTCGCGGTGTTTGTTCCGTTCGCCGTGACGCCGTTTGCGCCGCTTGTCGTGTTGCCCGTCGCGCTGCCCGTGGTGCCGGTTGCGAGAGGCGTTTTGCCGCTGACGTTTTCGGTCGAATGGCGTTTGAAGAAACGGTTGACGAGGCCGTATTCGATCTCGTTCGTGTCGGCGACGGCGTCGGTCGAGTCGAAGCGTATGATGCGGGGGAAATTGTTGATGCCGGTTATCTTCCGGTAAGTCAGGTAAGGCTCGATGACGTGACGGAAGCGCAGAGAGTCGTCGCCGCGATAGAAGTTGCGCGCGAGCGCGGGCGGGCGCACGTCGAAGCGCAGTTCGGTGTAAGCGCGCGACACGTCGCGACCGAGCACGAGGCGCGTCAGCGGATCAATCGAGTTGGAATAGTAAGTGCCGCGCAAGGATGCGCTCGTCGTCGCAGACCAGCCTTTGTAGTAGAGCGGGACGGTGAAGGTCGGGTTCACGTCGAGGCGTTGCACGACCGAGGGCGTGATGAGCGGTTCGCCGCCCGCTTCGAGGCGAAACGTGGCGAGGTCGTCCACGGTCTCCTTGCGGCTCACGCCTTCGAGCGCGCCTTCAAAAGAGAAATAGACGGCCAAGTTCTCGAAGAAACTCAGGGGCGAAGGACGCTTCTGCAACTCGATGCTCGGCAGATTGCGTATGCGTATGCGCGCGTTCGGGAGCGCGGTGACTTGATTGCGCGCGAGGAAGTTGAAACTGTAATCGCCCGCGTTCTTGTTGACGAAGACCTGCGAGCGTTCTTCGGGCGAGATGGCCTGTTGAATGTTGTCGGAGAAGATTTGCCGGAACGCGAGGTTGGAAGTGATGTTGATGTCGGCGGCGGCGAGAAAGCCGTTCGGGAAATAATGTACGCCGTCCATGTAGAAACTCGACCCGCCCTGATCGGGGTTCTCCGCGCTCTCCTTCGCGCCGAAGATGCGATCCTTGACGGTGTAGAAGCCGAGGTTGAAATAGGAACGCGAGTTGGCGCGCGTGCGCATGTCCGCGCCGAAGCCGAGGCCGCGCCCGGTGAAGATGTCGTTGCGCAGCGTTACGTCGGCGGAGCGTCCGAGCGTTTGATAGTAAGCGTTCGAGAGGCGGAAGCCTTTCTTGCCGGAGCCGCTGAAGGTCGGGGTGAGAAAGCCGGAAGCGCGGTCGCGCCGTTTGAGCGAGATGGAGACAAAGGGCAGCGGCAAAAGCGTCAAGCCTTTGACCTTGAACTTCGGCCGCCGTGCGCGCACGCGGTCGTTCAGAGTGATCTCGGCGCGCGCGGCGGTAAAACTCCACTTCGGCGTCTCCTCGTCGCAGGCCGTCAGTTCCGCGTTGATGACGACGATGCGGTTGGCCGAAATTTTCTCCACGCTGTCGGCTGTGAAATAGATGATCGTGCCGTCTTCGGTCTGGTTGGTGAAGCCCGTGGAGTTGATGAAGAAGCCGAGCTTGGTGGCGTAGTTGAACTCCGCGCGCGAACCGGTGATGCGCTGCGCCTCGCCCTGATCGAAGACGACGTTGCCTTCGGCGATAACGCGATTCGACGCTTCGTAGACCGTGAGCTTGTCGGCCTGCAAGCGATAGATGCCGACGCGCGCATCCACGTCGCCTTCATAGACGACGACGCGCGCGTTCTCAGGGCCGCTCGCCGATTGTTTGCCTGCGGAGATATCGAGTCGGTCGCTGGATTGAGCGGCGGCGGGGTCGGTTGTGACGGGCAGGCGCGGGCGAATCGGCTGCTCCTGTTGCAGCGGGTTGACGTTCGGCGTGTCCGTGATCGGATTGAGCACCTTGCGCTCGACCGGATTCGACTGTTGCTGCTGCGCGAACGCGCGCGGCGCAACGACGCAGACGGCGAGACACACGAAGGCGCACCACACCAAGAGCAAATGCTTCTCGTTTGTCCGAGGATTTTTACTGAAAAAGAGGAAACGCAAAAGTGTGAGTTGGAAGACCTCCGACGCCTTGAATCACCCGACGCGCATGCGGCAGTTTTCCGTCCGGCAACAGGCGCGCGCTTCTCTCCGATAAAAGCGCGGCGATGCTAACATGCGCCGCCAACGAGCGACAAGCAAACAGCACAACCGGCACCAATCACCACTAACAAGGCAACTTATAACCAGGCGCGTTCAGATGTTGCGCGAGTCGCTTGTCACATTTATCTCTGACTCTCTGGTGCCAGTTCGCACGAGCATCCAGCCGAGAAGGATGAACAGGACACCGCCGACAGCGAGGAACGTCAGGTTATAAATCGTATAGTTCGGCACTTGCCGGACGTAGTGCACGCCGAGAATCTGGTGGTCAATGACTCCCTCGACTAGATTGAATAATCCCCAGCCCAAAAACAGTTGACCGACGAACGCTTTCAGCGAAGGAATCGCAGCCTGCCGGTAAGCCGCGCTCCATAGTAGAAAGACGCCGATGAGAGTTACCAACCAGACCGCCGCGTGAAAGATGCCGTCCCACACCATGTTGACGCTCATCGCCTCCATCGTCGTCGGCGGAATCCAGTTCGACACCATGTTGTGCCACTGCAATATCTGGTGCAGCACGATGCCGTCAACAAATCCGCCGAAACCGATGCCTAACAAAATCCCCGCAACGGACGCTTTCCCTTTGTGTTTGACTTCGACCATCTGAGCTACCCCTCTAGTTCGGTATAAGATCAGCCAGAAGATAAGCCAGCCGACTAATTGATTGCCACAAATATTTTCGGTGTGCTATGTTGGATTTGCCGCGCCGCACGCGTCGCCAAACGCCCCTTCGTCGCTCTCACCTCACGAACGTCCGACCTCTTAAGCTCAAACTTCAGGAGATTTTTCTACATGCGTCTCAGCCAGACCCTCGCCGCAATATTCTTGTGTGCCGCCGCCTTAACCCTGCCGCCCGCCGCCAACGCTGCCGCTCAACGCTCGACGCAAAAACCTCGCGCCGCCAAAGCGCAAACGCCCGCGCCGCAGACCGAGATCACGAAAGAGAAGATCGAAGCCGTCATCGCCGCCATACACAAGGCGGCAAAAGAAAAAGACGTGGACGGCATCCTCCCGTATCTCGCGCCGGACATGAAATTCAAGTCGCTGGCAGCAGGCCGCCCGCCCATCCACGCGAACCGCGAGCAGTACGTCGCCAATATCAGTCGCACGTTCGAGCACGCGCTCGACTACACCATCCTGCTCAAAAGCATGACCGTCACGATTGCCCCCGACGGGCAGAGCGCGACGGCGCAGAGCGAGATATTCGAGATGGTAACTTTCGCACAGGGCACGGTGGCCGCCAACGTCGTCGGCACCACCACCTTCAAGATTTACAAAGGCAAAATTCTGATCTCTTCGATGGACGGCACGATCACGCCCGTCTAACCCGCGACCTATGGATGGCCTCCGCGCGCGACTCGACTAGCGCGACGCGCCGACGCCGCGCGCGACTGCGACGAGCGACCGGCGCTCTCTCCACGCTACCCCGCCCGTCGCTCGCACGCGCGCGAGTTGCTATTATCGCCCGCGATGAACGACGCGGAGACTGACGGGAAAGTGCGCCTGTTGATCGTGGCGGGCGAGGCTTCGGGCGACGCGCACGCGGCGTCGCTCGTGCGCGCGCTCAGGGTGTGTGCGCCCGCCGGTGTGAGTTTTGAATTTTTCGGGGCGACCGGGAGAGAGATGCGCGCTGCCGGTGTCGAATCCGTCGTTGCGACGGACGATCTGGCGATCACAGGGTTGCTGGAGATCGGCGGCGCGCTCAAAAAGTTCTGGCGCGCCTACCGGACGCTCAAGCGCGTCGGCCTCGAACGCCAGCCCGACGCGGTGATTCTCGTTGACTGGCCTGACTTCAACCTGCGTCTCGCGCGCTTCTTCCAACGGCGTGGCTTGCGCGTCGTCTATTACATCAGCCCGCAACTCTGGGCTTGGCGCGAGCACCGCACGCGCAACATACGCCGCGACGTTGACCTGCTGCTCGCCATCCTGCCCTTCGAGCCACAGTGGTACGCCGAGCGCGGCATCTCGCACGTAGAGTTCACGGGGCACCCTCTGACGGGCGAAGTCCGTGTGCGCTACGGGCGCGAGGAGTTTTGCCGCCGTCACGCGCTCGATCCCGCGCGTCCAATCGTCGCGCTGCTGCCCGGCAGTCGTCATAAAGAACTGCTGCGCATACTGCCCCATATGATCGAAGCGACGAGCGCGCTCCGGCGCGCACGACCCGACGCGCAGTTCGTCGTCGCGCTCGCGCCCAACCGTTCGCAGGAGGAAGCGCAAGCGATCATCCGCGCCGCGCTCGGCGCAAACCACGCGCAGTTATCAAACTCCATCTGCATCGCGCAGCACGAGACGCGCGAGGCTTTGGGCGCGGCAGACGCGGCGGCGGTTGCGAGCGGCACGGCCACGCTCGAAGCCGCGCTGCTCGCGACGCCGCTCGTCGTCGTCTATAAAGAATCTTTCATCAACTGGAACACGCTCGGCCGGCTCATCAACACGGAGCACTACGGACTCGTCAACCTCGTCGCGGGCGAGCGACTTGCGCCCGAACTCATGCAGCACGACTTCACAGGCGAAACGCTCGCCGCAGAGTTATCGAAACTCCTAGACCCCGCGCACAACGCCGCCACCCGCGCACGCCTGCGCGCCGCCACCGAAACGCTCGGCGCAGGCGGCGCATCCAAACGCGCCGCCGAAGTTATCCTGCGAGTTATTCGTGAGTGGAAGACGGAGTGATGAGTTAGAGCGACAAACAAAAGCAGTAACCACGAAAGGACACGAAATAACACGAACTCTTTTCGTGCCGTTTCGTGTCCTTATCGTGGTTCAGTTCTTTGCCCGCACATAGTTTTGTTAAAGACTTAAGTATCGGGCGTCTCAGCGTCGGTAGTTTCCGCGTCCGGCTTCTCCGCGAGACGCGCCGCAAGTTCCCGCACCTGTCGCTTGAGTTCGTCAATCTCCGCGCGCATCTGCGGCAGCCTGCCAAAGTGCGCGTTCAAACGCTTGTACTCGTCGAGCGGGCGCACGGGCACGCCCCACACGACCGCGCCCGCGCGCACGATCTTGCCCGGCAACACACCCGCCTTCGAGCCGATAATCGCGCCCGCCCCTACGCGCGCATGGTCGCCCATCCCAACCTGACCGCCGATAACTGCTTCCGACTCGATGACCGTGCTCCCGGAAATTCCCGTCTGCGCCGCGATCACGACGCGCTCGCCGATCTGTACGTTGTGCGCCACCTGCACGAGATTATCGAGTTTCGTCCCGCGCCCGATGCGCGTCTCCCCGAGCGCGCCCCGGTCCACACACGAGTTCGCGCCGATCTCCACGTCGTCCTCGATGACGACCGCGCCCACCTGCGGAAACTTGTGATACCCTGACGCGCCGCGCACATACCCGAATCCATCCGCGCCGACGACCACGCCCGCGTGCAACACGACGCGGCTCCCGACTCGCGCGCCCGCATACAACACGACGTTCGGATGAATCACACAGTCGCTCCCCAACTCCACGTCGTCTCCGACGACTGCGCCCGCTAAAACTTGCGTCCCACGCCCCACGCGCGCCCGTTCGCCGACACAGACGCCCGCGCCTATAAAAACATCCGTCTCGATCCGCGCGCTCTCCGCCACAACCGCCGTCGGATGAATCCCGCCCGCGCGCTTAACTTTTGGGTGCAACGCTTCCGCGACCAGAGCAAAGGCCAACTTCGGATGCGCCACCTCGATGAGCGTCGCCCCAAACTCACCCGCCGACTCCCCCGTCCCCTCCGCCACAATCAGACACGACGCGCCGCTCGCCCTCGCGCCCTCCAAAAACTTCTCTCCCTCCACGAAGCTGCACGCCCCCGCGCCCGCGCTCTCAAGGCTCGCCACACGCTCGATCAAAACTCCCCCATCGCCCGCCGCCACACGCCCGCCCACCAGCGCAGCCAATTCCGCAACAGACAACTTTTTGCTCTCACTATTCATAAGACTCAATATAACGCACAGCCATCCGCTGGAACCCGCTCGTCTCCCCTTTGTGCCTTCGTGTCTTCGTGGTAAATGACTGCTTAACTAGCCTTCACCACAAAGACACGAAGGCACGAAGAGAAGCACAGGAGGAAACATTTGTCGCAGCACTCGCAAATCGTTATAGAACTCAATCCAGACTCAAGCGTTGAAATTCTGACATCTGTTGAAATTCAGACATCGCCCGTCGCGTCCTTCTCCCTCTCGCCTCGCTGCTCACGCGAGAAGCCGCGCCTTGAACCGCGTATGAAGTCGGCCAGATGCCGCACGTGCTCGTCCTCCATCCGCTCCAACTCTTCGAGCGCACCCGCGAGCGGCAAACGCGAACGAAACAAAATTTGATAAGCCCGCTTCAAAGCCAGCCGCGACTCCGGCGCAAAACCCGCGCGCCGCAACCCGACCGTGTTCAACCCACGCACGTGCGCCGGATTCCCGTCCGTCGTAAAGAACGGCAGCACGTCCTGCACGATCTTCGACTTCCCCCCCACCATCGCATACCGCCCCATCCGCACAAACTGGTGCGCCCCCACGTTCGACGACAAAAACACATGATCCTCAACCGTGATGTGCCCCGCCAACGCCACCCCGTTCGCAAAAATATTATCGTCCCCCACCTCGCAGTTATGCGCGACGTGCACCCCGATCATCAAAAAGTTGCGCGACCCCACACGCGTCACCGCCCCCTCCCCGCTCGCCCTATGAATCGTCACATACTCCCGTATCAAATTATCATCCCCAATCAACACACGGCTCGCCTCGCCCCTAAACTTCACATCCTGCGGCTCCCCCCCAATCGTCGCATGCTCAAAGACCCGATTACGCGCCCCCAAACTCGTGAACCGCTTCACCACCGCATGCGCCCCGATCTCACACCCCTCCCCCACAACCACATCCTCCTCCACCACCGCATACGCCCCCACACGCACGCCCAAAGCGACCTCTGCGCGCCCACTCACAACGGCTGTCGGATGAATTTCCATGCAAATCCCAACACTAAAATTCCCAGAACGTTTCGACCCTTAACTTCCCAGAGCGTTCAGACGATTAATTTCCCGGAACGTTCCCATGCTTAACCTCCCGGAGCGTTTCGACTATTAATTTCTCGGAGCGTTTCAACGCGCCGGATACTACATCCCCCGCCCCCGCCTCCGCAACGACTACCTCACTCACCCGCACAACCAAAACTTCCTGCCCCACTCCCTCCGCGAACCACAATTTATCCCCTCGGCAAAGGCCAATTTATCCCCTCAAACACCCTCCCCGCATGATGAGAATCTTGCAACACCCCCTAAGTCCTTTAAATTCGCACACCCACCATTAAATTTTCCCAAAAAACCTATTGCCATCCCCCCAACGCAAGGTTAATCTCCCCCTCCACGGACGCCCCCTTGCCGGGCATCCCAGCTTTTAAACATTTTCATTAGACACACGAATCCCCAAGTCGCCACGAAACCCGTTTCACGGCAGCCTGGAAAATTTTAGATGAAGCGCAAATTGACTAAAACAGAGCCATCACGCCTTGCAACAGACTCAGCGCAACTTCCGCCGCTGAATCGTTGGACGTAAGCATAGGCGATATTATGCCTTCCGACGCAGACGCATTATTTGTCGTCGTTACCGGAGTCGGAGTTGGCTGTGTGATCATAGGGTATATGACGCCGTCTCCGGCCAACGCGGACACGGAAAGCAAGAGGGTCAAGACGACCGCCGCTAAGAATTGTTGTGGTTTTTTCATGGTTTTTCCTGCGAAGGTGAAGTTGCGCCACAAGCTAGATAGAGTTAGGGCAAGGTTTTTGCCCCTAACAGTAATCTGCTCGTGGAGTACGCGATTAAGTAGTTGGTTAGGATGGTTACTCAATAAACCATCCTGAGTTAGTTTGAGAGCGGCATCTTAACACCCAACATGCCTCTCCGCATCCTTGCAATTTTTATTGCAACTACTCAGAAAGGCAAGCCTCACATGACTTTAACGAAAGAGCTATTCCACAAAATAGCTGACCCGACACTTACCACCGACGAACGCGCATGGCAACGTTGTGAGCTTTCCAAACAATTAGAGATGTTGGGCAATTATGAGGCAGCGCGCGAAGCGATGGGGGAGTTCTGGCGAGGTATTGGCGAACGGCCAGTGCTGAATGGGCTTGAATCTCGCACTGCGGCGGAAGTGCTTCTGCGTGTCGGCACGTTAACCGGATGGCTCGGTAGCAGTAAGCAGTGTGATGGGGCACAGGAAAAAGCGAAGAATCTTATTTACGAGAGCATAAGAATCTTCCAGGCATTGCCGGACGAAGAGAAAGTAGCCGAATCGCAAACAGAAATAGCAGTCTGTTATTGGCGCGAGGGTGCATTCGATGAGGCACGGGTAATGCTGCAAGATGCGCTGAGTCGCCTCGACAACACCGACAGCGAAGTGAAAGCCGTTGCTTTACTTCGTTGTGCGGTAGTTGAAGCGTCGGCTAAGAGATTTAATGATGCTCTACGCATTCATACAGAAGCTACACCTTTATTTAGAAAGATTTACAATGATGTGCTCAAGGGAAAGTTTCATCATAGCTTCGCTGGCGTGCTTAACGATCTCAGCGCGATAGAGCCTCACACAGAATATGTAGATCGCGCGCTCATTGAATTTACAGCGGCAAGTTACTATTACGAGCAGGCTGGACACGCGCGTTATCAGGCTTGCGTCGAAAATAATTTAGGCTTCCTGTTCTCCATCATTGGCAGATTTGCCGAGGCGCATGAACACCTTGACCGCGCGCAGGCACTCCTTACGCCCCTCAAAGATAATGTGCATCTGGCGCAGTTGGACGACACGCGGGCTAAAGCATTGCTGGCCGAAGGAAGAATTGCGGAGGCTGAAAAACTGGCGGCGTCGGCGGTGCGGACGCTTGAACGGGGCGGTCAGCAGTCGTTGTATGCGGAGGCGTTGACGACACATGGCATCGCGCTCGCGCGGCTGGGTCGCTACCCACAAGCGCACCTGACGCTTCAAAGCGCGGTCGAAGTGGCGGAAATCGTGGGCGATCTCGAAAGCGCGGGGCAGGCGGCGATGACGATCATCGAGGAGTGCGGGTCGCATCTGTCCAAGCAGGAGTTGAGCGAGATATATGTGCGGGCGGACGAGTTGCTCGGCAATTCACAGAACATGGCAACGCTCAAACGTCTCCGCGCTTGTGTGCGGCGTGTGTTGTTTTTGACTCATGTGTCAGCGTCGCCGCTCGATTGGACAGGGTTTTCTTTTAGGGATGCGGTGCGCCGCTACGAGTCGCATTTGATCGAGCGTGCGCTGAAAGATGCCGACGGGATGGTTTCGAGGGCGGCGCAGTTGCTCGGCGTCAAGCATCACCAGAGTCTCGTCTCGATCCTCAAGAACAGGCATAAACATTTGCTGAATGTGCGGACGCCGATTGTGCCGCGTAAGCGGAGCATTATTCGTTCGCTTGATCCGTGTCGCGTGGGTGAGCAGGGGGGAGAGAAAGCGTCGCGGCCAATGGTCATTCTGCACGTGGAAGATAACCGGCAGTTGGCGGGGGCGGTGAGGGAGTCGTTGGAGGAGGAGGGCTGGAGGGTCGAGACTTGCGCTGATGGCGTGGAGGCGTTGCATCAACTCGCGGGTGAGACGCGTTACGATCTGCTTTTGTTTGATAACGAGTTGCCGGGGGCGAGCGGCATTGAGTTGGTAAGGCGGGCGCGGGGGCTGTCGCATCGCAGGCAGACGCCGATCATTATGTTTTCGGCGAGCGATTGCGAGGCGAATGCGCGGCGGGCGGGGGTAGATGCTTTCTTGCGCAAACCTCAGGACATATCGCGTTTAGTAGCGACTGTGGGGCGGCTGCTGGCCGAACAGCCACCATGACCATAATTCTCAAGATTCAACCGTAATTTTCAAGATTCGGGAAGAGGTGGGCTTCCCGAAGGCGTGGCCGAGTCCGGTGAAGCGGCCACGCCACGAGACCGCCCAGCGAGAGGCGCGCGGGGCGGTCTCTTTAATTATGTC
>DASYMM010000410.1:0-11138 GCA_036009085.1 Pyrinomonadaceae bacterium
GATGCGGATGGCGGCGGCGATTTTGTGTGTCGCGGGGAGCAGCCCGGTTGAACTGAGCAGGTAGTTCCAATCGTGTATCGAATCCTCGCCGCCGAGCAGCGGGAGTTGCAACGCCAGCGCGTCGCCCGCATAGACAGAGACGTTCAGCAAACTCTCGCCCACCCAGAAGAGGACGAGCGCGGCGGAATAAATTTGCCCGCGCCGGTAAAAGTATGCGACGAAGACGGCGGGCACGAAGACCTGAAAGAGCGAGCCGCCCGCGACGGTCAGGAGTCCGCCGAACAACATGAAGACGACATGCCCCGCTTCGTGCAACACGAGATTCACGCCGTCAATCAAATGCCACCGATACGGGTCGTAAGCGCACCACAAAAAATAGAGACCGGCGAGCGCGGCGATGACTGTTTTCGTCGAGTCTCTTTTCATAGAAGTTCAACTCTCAAAATTTCTTCGTCTTCCTTTGAGTCTTTGCGCCTTACGGATTACTTCTTTGCTCCTTTGCGAGAACTGCTTTTCACGCAAAGGAGCAAAGTTAAAACAAAAGGCGCAAAGGAAGACCGGAAGCTCATGGTTAGTTTCGCCGCGCGCTCTAAACCGTGTTCGTGCGTGCCGGTCGCGAGCGGCCTAACAACGCCAGCCCGACGCCTCCGAGAATCACGCACGCCGCGAGCAGCAGGCGCAGCGAGATGCGTTCCGACAAAAAGAGCACGCCGCCCCCGGCGGCCAGCACCGGCACGGCCAACTGCACCGTCGCCGCGCGCGTCGCCGTCAAGCCCCGCAACGCGGCATACCACACAACGTATCCCACGCCCGAAGCCAGCGCGCCCGACAGCACCGCGAGCGTGACGCCCGTGCGGGAGACCTGCGCGTCGCCGCGCATCAGCAAGTTGACGATGAGAGCCAGAGGCAAAGCGAGCACGAAATTTTTGGTCGTCTCCGCGAGCGGATTCTTTGCGCCGCGCCCGCGCAGCGAGTAAAGCCCCCAAGAGATGCCCGCGACGGCCATCAAAGCCGAACTCACAAGCGGCGGCGCGCTCAACCCCGGAAACACCAGATAGACCAAACCCGCGAGCGCGAGGCCAAGCCCCGACCACTCAAAGGCGTGCGGTCGCTCGCCCGCGCCGAGCGCGCAGAGAATCATCGTCGCCTGTACCGAGCCGAATAAGATCAGCGCGCCCGCGCCCGCGCCGAGTCCGTTGTAGGCGTAGGAAAAAGCCGCCGCGTAAAGAAACAACAGCAACGCCGACGCAGCATTGCCCCGGCCGAACGCGGGCATCTTTCTCTCAACCACCGCCGTGATCAAAAGCAGCATGCACGCGCCCGCCGCCAGACGAATGCTCGTAAAACTCGCCGCATCAATCGCCGCGCGCCCCAAGGCCAGACGGCAGAGAACCGAATTCGCAGCGAAGGCCACGAGCGCGAACCCGGTCAACAAGGGCGACTTGATACGGCGCAGAATTTTCCTTCCCCGTTCTCTGAAAAATTAAAGACGACAGCCGCAGCCTCAATAGCCTCAGTAGTCGCGGCAGGACTCGCAAGTTCCGATCAGGTAAACACCCTGCGAAATTATAACGCTCATTTCGCACGACGGGCGAAGAGTTTCCTCCCGCACGTCAACTCCGAGCATGATCGCTCTGCTCACGAAATGCGATACAGGCAAAGCCATGAACCACGAAACCACACGAAACAGCACGAAATCTGATTCGTGTTAGTTCGTATGGTTTCGTGGTTACTGTTTTTGTTAGTCGCTCTAAGTTAATTTCGGATAGGTTAAAACCTCAGAGGGGACTCCATTAGAGTCCCCTCTGAGGTTTTAGGTTCAGTCCGAATCGCGTGCTGCTAAAGGCAATTTTCAACTCAGCTTCGACTCATGAGGTATCGCTTCAAAAGGACGTGTTGCGCCTTCGGTCACGCTCGGCATCGGCTCGGAAAGTGCGCGCACCTGCGCTGCGCCAAGCTCTTTTGTTTCGACCCCCTTCAATCCGGCACTGCTGCCTTTTTCTTTGTCTGCCCGTGCGCGGTTTTGCACGAGCAGCCAGATGAAGACGGCCTCGGCTGCCAGAAGCAGCAGGAAACCCAGAGACATGAAGACGATGATCAGTTCTTTACTAAAGCCCATCTCTTTCATCACGCTCATCAGCCCGATGACGACTCCGAGACCCGCAATGGGAATCCCCATCAAACCCGCGACCAGCGTGATGAACGACGACTCCGAGAGTTTGCTTGCCGCGTGCTCTGTCCCGCCGTCGGCTCTCGCTCCGCAACGAGTACAATAAGTCACGCCCTTTTTGACAGCCTTACCACAAGATGCACAGTACATAAGTTTTACCTCTCAGACCCATACGACGCTCCGAGCCGTCAGGTTCGCCGACGAAACTTCAATTCCTTTGCGCTTTGTGTGCCTCTCCTTAAGTGCCTTCGTGTCCTGGTGGTGAATGCTTTTGCTTTTCAACTCACTACCAGGACACGAAGACATTAAGGAATACTAAAACTAGGATACTACTCAAGCGTCGACGACGTTGACAGTCTTTCCGGCGCGCGCCTATGCTTTGACGCAGATTGAAATTCACGTGGTTGAAATTTTCAACGCGTCGGCTTGACGAGCCGGAGCGTCTTCCCCCGCCGCACGCGTTCGTGTCTCCCCCGGCTTAAAACTTCGCCCGGTCGTCAAAGGTAGCGTTTGAGGTGCGCGCCTTGTATGTCGCAGCCGACCTATCTCACGTCAGGGAGCCGCATCGCGGTGGTGGGCGCAGGCCCCGCCGGCTCGTTCTTCGCCATCGAACTCTTGCGCCGCGCACGCTCGCTCGGCGTCTCGCTCCACGTCTCCATCTACGACGGCAAAAACTTCGCACGCAAGGGCGCGCCCGGTTGCAACATGTGCGCCGGAGCCGTCGGCCACAACCTCATCGAAGAGATCGAGCACGCCACGACGAACATCCCGCCCGAAGTCATCCACTACGAACTCGAAGGCTACGCCGTGCATTATCAGGACGCCTCTGCGCGTCTGGAAAACGCACCGGGGCGGAAAATTTACGGCGTCTATCGCGGCGCGGGACCCGTCAGCACCGAGACGCCCGAAGGCGCGCGCAGCTTCGATCAATTCCTACTCGATCAAGCATTGAAGCTCGGCGCACAGCACATCGCGCAGAACGTACACGACATTGACGTGCCCAACACGCTCGAACAGCGTCCGGCGATTCGCACGCACGAAGGCGGGCGCGCGGAGTACGACCTGGTCGTCGGCGCGTTCGGCGTCAACTCGCAACTCGGCGCGCGGCTCATCTACGGTTATCAACCGCCGCCGACGTGGAAGACGTGCGTGATCGAGGCGCGCGTGCCGGAAGAGTTTCAACGCGAGCGTCTGGGCAAACTCATACACTTCTTCGTCCTCAAACAAGCGGACGTGCGCTACGTCGCTTTGATCCCGAAAGGCGAGCACGTCACCGTCACGGCCATCGGCGAAAACGTGGATGTCGTCTCAACCGAGCGTTTGTTGCGCGAATCCTACATGCGCGATTATCTGCCTTCGGATTGGAAACTCGATTGCCACTGCCACCCGCGCGTCGCCGTCGGCGCGGCGCGTCTGCCCTACAGCGACCGCTTCTGCATCGTCGGCGACGCGTCGGATTCGCGCTACTTGAAGAACGGCGTCGAGTCGGCGTTAGTCACGGCGCGGCTGGCGGCGGATTGCGTCGTCAATCACGGCATCACGGCGCGTGATTTTGAAGAGCACTTCTGGCGGCGTTGCCAGCAGGTCTTCGGGCGCGACAATCTCTACGGGCGCGCGCTCTTTGAAATCTACGACCGCATCTTCCCGCACCCTTTGATCGCGCCCGTCTATTTCGCCGTGCTGCAAGCCGAGCGCAAAGCCCGTAGCTTGCAGCAGCAGCGCGGCAACGAATCGCCACAGGGAGACGGCGCATCGCCATCGTCGCCGCCCGGCGCGCTTCTCTCAGACGCTTTGCTCGCAGCCTTCACGGGCGACCAGCCATACAAGCGCATTCTTCTGCGCGCGCTCCACCCGCGACTCGCCGCGCGCATGGCGAGCCACGCGAGTTTTCTCTTCTTCGATCACGTGCGGACGAAAGTGACGCGGAGCGAGCCTGTGCGCGTGCGCGGTTTGCGGTTGCGCGACGAGTCGCGCGTCGTCGTCATCGGCGGCGGCCCCGGCGGCGCGTCGTGCGCGCTGCGTCTGTTGCAGGAAGCGAAACGGCGCGGGTTGAATCTGCGCGTCTACATCTACGAGCCGAAGCGTTTCCCGCGCCAGCACAACCCCTGCATGGGCGTGCTCGTGCCGCCCACAGCCGAACTCCTGCGCGAGCATCTCCAACTCGAACTCCCCGCCGCGCTCATCAAACGCACGATCACAGGCTTTCGTCTCCACAGCGACCACAACGACATCGAACTGCGCGCGCCGCTCCGCGAAGAACCCGCGCTCATGGTGTCGCGCTCCGAGTTCGATCAACTACTTTTGGAGCGCGCCGAAGCGGCGGGCGCGCGGCTCGTGCGCGACCGCGTCACCGGACTCGAATTTTACCCGGATAATCTGGAGCATCCCGTGCGCGTCTATTCCGAAGGCGCGTCGCGCTCGGCGGACATGATCGTCGCCGCCTGCGGCCTGGACGACGGGTTGCTCTCCGTGCTCGAACAGGCCAGCCCGCGCGCGCACGCTTATCGCCGCCCGCGCGAGACGATGCACTCGATCATCGTCAAACTTCCCTGCGACGAACGCTACATCGAGCGTCGCCTGCACGGCGAGATTCACGCGTTTCTTTTGCGCTCTCTGCCGCGCATCGAGTTCGGCGCGATCACGCCGAAGGGGTCGCACGTGCTCGTCAACATCGTGGGGCGGCGCGTCACTTCGATTGACATGGAAGATTTTTTACTGCACGCGAAAGTCCGCACGCTCCTCCCGCGCTTCGACTTGCAGAAACTAGACTTCTACGAAGGCCACGCGCCCGTGCGCCACGCGCGCAACGTCTCTTGGGATCGCTTCGTCGCCGTCGGCGACGCGACGGGGTGGCTGCGTCCCTTCAAAGGCGCAGGCATCACCACCGCCATCCAGACCGGCATCGCCGCCGCCGACGTGATGTTGGAGCGCGGCATAGACGCACGCGCGCTTCGCTCCTACGCCCTGCGTAGCGCCGCGCTCACCTACGATCAACGCCACGGTCGCGCCCTGCGCCGCCTCTCCCGCTTAGGCTTAGACTTCGGCATGATTGACGGCATCATCGAACTCGCCAAAACCAACCGCGACCTCTACGCGCTCCTCTACGACATCATCGCCGGACGCCGCGACTACCGCCGCCTCACACACGAACTCCTCGGCCTCGCCCTCCTCTGGAAGATGAGCGCGCTCGCCCTGCGCCGCGTGCTGCGCCCCACCGTGTAAGGCAATTATTCCGCCGGCCAACAAAACAACTTGTCTATTGATGAGGCCGCTTTGATCGCCATCTCCGCGTCGAACAACTCCCGGCGGAGGATTTCATCCCACAGCGCGTCTGCGCCAACCGCGTGCATCGGGACAAGGTAACTCTCCGGTCTTTCGTCCGTGAACAGGTACAACTCGTCAGGGCTATCCCACCCGCCGGCCTTGAAGCAGATGCGTATGATGCGCTCCCATTTAATTTGCGCCTCCCACGCGGGGCGACCCGGCGGACTCACCTGCAAGCTAATCAGGTCGCCGTCGAACCGCACCTGAAACCACTCAAGCAACCCCGATTGCGGCGGCATAGACTGAGCGGCTGAGGACGATGAGAACAAATCTTTAAGCCATTTCATCACCAGAATTTCCACCACTGACTGCTGGCCGCACGCTCCGTCTCCCCGGTCGGATTCTGGATCGTGATCTCCAACTCGCCGCCCTGCTCGGGCGTCCAGCCTTTGTCCAGCAAGTCGCTGATGTAGCCGAGCACCGTCTGGCCTTGATATTCGGTGTCTGCACGCGCACGTTTCGTCATGTCGTCACTGAGGTAAGCCCGCACCGTGACATGATACTCGCGCTCGCCCTGTTTCAGTCCGACAGACCAGTCCGTGCCGGGGCGGCTGCTACCGTCCGGCTGAAAGAAGTGTGCGGATAGCGCGCCTTCGATCCGCATCAACCATTGCTCTTCATTTGTCATTTGAGATGATTCTCCAACGGGAATATACTCGACTGTTTCCGCTTTATATATAACTTATGGTTTACCGTCGCGCCGCAGGCTGTAGATTGACTTTCCGTGGAAGGTGGATTATTAGAGACCGCTCCAAATCGAACGACTCCCTCGTCAATTTCAAACGAGAGGAACCCTACCAATGAGAAAAACTTTTGTCAGCTTAACCCTCGCAGTAGTTTTCTGTCTGCTCGCGCTTTCGACGCCTTACGCCACGCGCACGGTCGCAGCCGCACAGCAGCAGCACCAGCCAGACCCCTGCGTCAAATGCCAGAGGAAAGTCCAGCAGCGTTTTGAAAAGTGCGAGGCGCGTTACGGGTCGGGCGCATTGATCTGCGCCGATGAATTCAATCAGGGCATCGTCGAGTGCTACGCGACAGTCTGTGAACAGTAGCACGCGCTCGCGTCGTCCCGGTTTCCGTGCGACGACGGCGGCTGGCGAAACAACGAATTCATAGCGTGTTGTTGTAGTTGATGCCCGCCGGGTTGGGAGTCTCTTTTAAGGAAAGACTCCTCGAAACCCGGCGGGCATCATTCTATGTGCGCGCACACGAGGGAAGCAGTCGCGCAAAACTAACGGGATTGCGCGCGAGGGGGCGAGCTTAAGGGTTCGCTTTTGGGGCGAGGGCTTTCAGTCGCGCGCTGATGTCTTTAATCTGGCACTCGTAAAACTGTATATCGTGTTCGGCTTTCGCCATGTCGGGGGCGACGTGCTTGTGCGCCGTGTGGTGTTCGGCGCAGCGGTTGGTCAATTCGTTGAGATAGCATCTCAGCCGGATCAACTCCTCCTTGTACTTGCCCTTCTCAGCCCTCAAGAGTTTGCGTTCCCTATTCATAACTGATCTCTCCTCTCACATTCAGAGTGCGTCGGTTTAAAAGAAAACTACGTTGACTTGATCTTATATGTCGTAAAGCACCCGTGATCCTGCGAAGGGCGCACACTGTATCGCTGGTCGTATGGCCTGTCAATCAAAACCTTCACCGTCGCAGACGCAGAGTTTGCGCGGAGGGGGCGCAGAGAAAATAAGGGATGAGGGCGGAGGGATGAGGGATGAATCAGAAAACACTCACTTGATTGAAGACTTCTTCTTCTTCATCCTTCATCCCTCCGCCCTCATCCCTTGCTTCGCGTCTGCGGCGGTGAGCCTTGTTTCTTAGTCGTGCTCAACCGCAACTCGCTATAGGTCGCGGAGCGCCGCCGCTATCTTTTGAAGACTATTCCGAAGGAGAGACGCAGGTTGTCTTGTCGTGTGCTGCCGAAGAAGGTCGGGAGGTAGTCGGCTTGAATGAGGCGTATGTCGAAGTGGCGTCCGGCGCGCACGTCGAGTCCGCCGCCGAGGGCGAGCGCGAAGGAGGTGGCGTCGTCGATGAGGTAAGTGTTGCCCGCCTGCGTCCGGCTCGAAGCGAAACCGCGAAACAGCGCGCCGCCCGCGAGCACGTGCGCGAACGGCGCGACGCGCCCACGCTCGCTCCGGCGCGCCTTGAACTGCACGCCGCCGAGAAAGTGATACTGGTCGCGCTTGCGTTCAAAGTCGAGGTGGTTGAAGTTGAAGGTGTCGCGTTTGAGATGCGCGGAGGCGTCGAGGGTGAGGCCGACGCGCTCCGTGACGTAGCGTGTGTAAGAGAGATTCAGCCCGTGTTGGCCTGTGCGTTCCGGGGCGACGGTGAGCGTGTTGATGTCGGCGCTGTCGAAAGAGTAGCCGACGAAGAACTCGTTGCGGGGCGGCGGGGCATCGTCCGCCGCGCTTTGCGCACGGAGCGACGACAGGGCACAGCAGTTGATTAAGAGCGCGGCTACAAAGAGCTTCAGGCGCATATAAATTTTATCCTCCAGATGTGATCTGCAAAGGTCGGGCCGGAGGCCGCGCCGTTTTGACTAACGGCGAGCGCCGCCGTTGCACGTTTCGTTCGGGGAGCGACGGGAGGCGCGGCGTCGCCGTCGAAAGTAAACCCGACTCCGGCGCGCGCCCGCGTTCATGCACTCTATATTGACGCTTCGGCGGCGCGAAAAACGCCCGCCCGTAGGAGTTTGGACGTGCAGAGTTAGAAGTTTGGACGGAAAAACAGAGATGAAGACAGGGATCAGGGATGAAGGATAAGAAATGAATAAGCAGACAGGGTGCGTGGAGGCGGTTCGAGGAGTCCCTGCGGGACTTTCTAGATTCTGCTTCTTTATCCTTCCGCCGTCATCTTTTTCCTGAACTCGGAAGGTGTCATCTGGACGTGCTTTTTGAAGACGGCGTTGAAGGATGATTTGGAGTTGAAGCCGACCTCTTCGGCGATGGCGAGCACCGAATAATGCTGCTTGGCCGGATCGAGGAGGCGGCGCTTGGCTTCTTCGACGCGGTAAGTGTTGACGAAGTCGAAGAAGTTTTGTTGGAGGCGTTCGTTGATGGTTTGCGAGAGATGGGGCGCGGGGATGGAGAGCCGTTCGGCGAGTTTGGGCAGCGTGAGTTCGCCGTCAACGTAAGGCTTCTCCGTCTCCATGTGTTTGAGCAGGCGGCGGAGATAACGCTCGGCGCGCTCCGGCGTCAGAGTTGACTTCTCATACTTCTTCGCCGGAAGGCTCTCGTCCGCGATTTCAACCTGCGCGCCTGTCGCGCCCGTCGAAGTTTCCCTGCCGAGGTCGCCCGTCAAAACTTCCGGCCGGCGCAAGCCCAGATAGCCGAGCGAGTAGATGAGCGCGGACGCGCCGAGCGGCACGAGCAGGTTCGTGCGCGCCGTCTGGTCGAGCGTGTAGCGCAGCAGGCCGCCCGTGAAGAGTAGGAGGAAGCCGACGAGCATGAAGCGAACTTGAAACAGCAACGCGCTCTCAGACTCGGAGCGCGCCGCGCCCTTCGCACGCAACGCGCGTGAATACCTGACGAGCAGCACGGCCACCAGTGTCAGATAGACCGCGCCCTGTAGCAACAGGAGGCCGGAGCGGACGTAATACCAGTAGCCGAGCGAGGGATGATAAAACTCCCCCCACATGAAGTTGAGTTTCGACTGCGAACTCCGCACGTAATAAGGCGCGAGGTACGCGACGCAGAGGGTGAAGGGCAGGAAGTGCAGATAATCCATCCGCGCAAGCCCTCGTTCGCGCCGGAGGAGCGTGCGGACGTAGAGAAAGAGCAGCGGAGGCGCGAGGAACACGAACGGATCATGCACGCGGCTCAAATGCGGATAGACGAACTCATAATGCGACGTGCGCATCACCGCGCCGAAGATGATCACCGCCATCGCGACGACGAGTGCGGCGAGCACGCGCCGGGCTGCGCCGCCCGCACGCCTCATGCTGAGCAACGCCAGCGCGAGCAGCAACGCCTGCGCCGAGCCGAGCAGATTCAAGACGGCGAGTAAACTGAGAGACGCTTCCATTTTTGCAGTAGCCGAACTAAAAGACACTCACCGCAGAGACGCAGAGAGGCGCGCAGAGCGGGCGCAGAGAAAAACCTTCAACTCTCCGTGTTAACTCTGCGGCGATGCTCCGCGCCCCGGCGGTGAATGTTTCTCCGTGATACTCAGTCGCAGCCAGTGATACGCGACGCCCGCAGCCGACATTCTTAGTCGAGTCGTCACGCAGGTACAGGAAAATTATACGTTGCGGCCAGCCGCAAGTTCTAACGGCGATTTCTAACGCGCCCCGGACGGCAACCGGAGAGCGACGCGCGCACGCAACCGGCGGGGCGGAGCGCGCGTCCGGGCAGGTTGCTTTTCTCTTACATTTCCCACTTTTATCTTCCTGAAAACTCTCCGTCTGTGTTATAGAGAGCAAACATTTTCAAGCAGACAATCAATTGGTCAGCGGATGGTAGCGTTGAAGCGGAGGTATATTTCAGACGTGAAACGGACAGGTCTTTTCGCCCGTCAAGCGAACGCCCGCACGGCGGCAGGCGCGCTCGCATTCCTACTTGCGCTCCTCGTCTTGAGCAGTTGCCTGCCGAAGTCCACGTCGGACACGCGGGGCGGCTCGCGCCAGATCACGCTCTACGGCTTCTCGATCATGAAAGAGTCTCTGGAGAAGGCCGTCTATCCCGCGTTTGCTGCGAAGTGGAAACAGGAGCACGGCGAGGACGTGCGCTTCACCTCTTCCTTCGCCGGTTCGGAGACGGTGACGAATCAAATCTTACAGGGCGTCGGCGCAGACATCGCCATCCTTTCCATCGAGCGCGACGTGGATCGCCTCAAGGCGGGCGGCTTCGTCACGTCCGATTGGCACAGCCTGCCGCAGCGCGGCATCGTCAATAAAACTCCGTTCGTCATCCTCGTGCGCGCGGGCAATCCAAAAGGCATACGAGACTTCGCAGACCTCGGCAAGCCCGGCGTGAAACTTATTCATCCAGACCCCGTGAGTTCCGGCGGCGCGCAGTGGTCAATCCTCGCCATTTACGGTTCGGAACTCACGAAGTCGGAGAAGCAGACGGGCACGCGCGACGCGGCACGCGCGCTGCGAACGCTGCAAGCCGTCTGGCACAACGTGATCTCCACGCCGGGTTCGGCGCGCGAAGCCCGCACGCAGTTTGAAACCGGCTACGGCGACGCGCTCATCACCTACGAACTCGAAGGCTTGTTGATGAAGGCTGCGAAAGCTCAGGTCGAGGTCGTCGTGCCCGAAGCGACGATCTTCAGCGAGCACCCGGCGGTCGTCATCGACCGCAACGTGACGGCGGAAGAACGCCCCATCGTCGAAGCCTTCATGCAATATCTGTGGAGCGACGAAGCGCAGCGCGCCTTCGTGCAATACCATTTCCGCGCCGCCGCCAACGAATCATTCAACGAAGCAAACGCCGAATTCGCCAAAATCGCCTCGCCCTTCACCGTCGAATACTTCGGCGGCTGGGCGCGCGCCTATCCCGACGTGATCGAAAAAATCTTTCGCGACCAAGTGCAGAAAAAGCAGTGACGAGTGACAAGTGACGAGTTAAAACAGAAACCCGTTTTTGAAACTTGTCTTTAATTCAGCCACTTGTCGCTCAAACGAAAGTCGTGAACGACGGCAACGCT